>JAFTSR010000051.1 GCA_017467225.1 Clostridia bacterium
TCCTCAATGCCCGTAGGCAGCTTGCAGTAATAGGATTGCGGCTGCAGAGTCTCCTCATCACGGTACATACCGATATGACCGACTCTTGCCGAGGGGAACAGAACGTGGATACCGTTAACCATGCCAAGTCCTGCGCGCAGGATGGGCACGATCACGATCGCATTGTCCTTGACGACACGCTGCGTGCAAACCTCCAGGGGCGTCTTGACCTCTTTTTCGGTGGTGGGAACGTCTTCCTTGAGGGATTCGTAGGTCATCAGCGTCGTGATCTCCTCGACCAGCTCACGGAATTCCTTCATACTGGTATTTTCATCGCGCAGAATGGCGATCTTGTGCTTGATCAGCGGATGGTCAAAAATGACTACATTGTCGTATTGCTTCATTTATTCTCCTCCTCGGAAACGCTCTCCTTTGCCTGAGGCTTTCCAAGCTTGTTCAGCAGAATGTTGGTCAGAATACCAAGAATCAGTGCGCAAGCGATGGTGGTCAGCTCAACGCTGCCAAAGGAAACACTCAAACCACCGATACCGGGAATCAGGATTGCAGAAACGACAAACAGATTTCTACCCTCATTCAGATCGACCTGCTGGATCATCTTCAGACCGGAAACAGCAATAAAGCCGTACAGAGCCACGCAAACGCCGCCCATGACACAGTTCGGGATGGAGGCAAGGAAGGTAACGAAGGGACCGAAGAAGGAAATGATCATGCACATAAATGCCGTGGTCGTGATGGTCACAACCGATGCGTTGCGGGTAATGGCAACACAACCGACCGACTCACCGTAGGTCGTGTTGGGGCAACCGCCAAAGATAGCGCCGGCCATAGAGCCGACACCGTCGCCCAACAGCGTGCGATGCAGACCGGGCTCCTCAAGCAGATCGCTGCCGATAATAGAGGACAGGTTCTTGTGATCTGCGATATGCTCTGCGAAAACGACGAACGCTACGGGAATATAGGCTACGGCAATGGTAGCGAGGAAGGAAGCGTCAATGTCCTTGACACCCTTAATCGCCTCGATAAAGGTAAAGTCGGGAATTGCAAAGATCTGCATATCTTTGAACGCTGCAAAGTTAATAACCTGCAGTGCTACGTTTTCGGTAGCAATACCGATCACCGTAAAGATCGCTGCAGTTGCATAGCCAACCATGATACCCAGAATGAAGGGGATCAGCTTAGCCATCTTCTTGCCGTATACGGAGAAGAGGAAGATTGCAAACAGCGTAACCAGACCGCAAATGAGAGCAACGTAAGGACTGCAGCCGGAAACCATGGAGACCTGATCTACGATCGCACCGTCTACGATAACCTGATCCACCTTTTCAACCAGAACCTTACCGGTGGTAAGGTCACCGACTGCGTTGACAGCCAGGGACAGACCGATCAGCGCAACGGTCGGACCGATAACAACGGTAGGCATCAGCTTATTGATCCAAGCAACGCCTGCAAACTTAACGATGATTGCGATAACGACGTAAACGAGGCCGGCAAATACAGCACCGACGATCAGACCGGCGTAACCGGCAGAAACGGAAACCGCGCCGCCAAAGGCTGCGAACATCGAACCGATGAATGCAAAGGAAGAACCAAGGAAAACGGGACTCTTGAATCTGGTGACCAGCTGATACACCAAGGTACCTACGCCTGCACCAAACAGAGCGGCAGATTGGCTCATGCCGTTACCGATAATCGCGGGAACCAGAATGGTTGCCGCAAGGATTGCAAGCACCTGCTGGAAAGCAAATACAAGCATGCTACCGAATTTTGGCTTGTCGTGGATGTCGTAAACTAAGTTCTTAGTCATAAGAAGCCTCCATATGTGTTTTTTTCGGTGGATCCGTCGCAGCAATGCGCCATTCCACTCTAATTTTTGATTATATCACAAAATGTCGTTCAAGTCAACGACATTTGACAAAAAAGACGATATTTTTTATTTATTTTGCTACAAAAACGCACGGGTGAGAGCCTTCCCACCCGTGCGTTTCGCTATTTACTTGACCATTCCGTATCCGCCTGCATATTTGCTGACCTCAGAGGCAACGACAAACACCTTGTTGTCGCAGCATTTTCGGATCTCCCGCAGTACGGCGGGCGTTTCCCTTCTCGGCAGCACGATAAAGATCATATTCATTTTATCCTTGGAGCCATGTCCCTCAAACACCGTGTAGCCGCGATTGTGCTCCTTGAGATAGGCGGTAATCTTTTCCGTGCTCTCGTCGCTTGCGATCAGCTCCAGATTGGAGGTGCCGAGCGCGATCTTGCTCTCAATGGTCGAGCCCAAAAATAGTCCCGTCGCATAGCCAACGCAGTAAAAGAGCAGCAGAAAAATATTGTCACCCAGCGTTCCGATGATCGTCGATATGACCAAGCCCCAGATGGTACATTCCAAAAAGCCGAGCCCCGCCGCCTTGAGCCGTTGCCCTTTGACCATCATGCAGGTCTTGAGCGACTGGATGGTGATCTCAACGATCTTGGCAGCACAAACGAGCAAGCAAACGGCAACCGCCGGCAACGACGCCAGAAATTCAGACATAAGCCCCTCCTTACTTCACCTCAAACTCACCAAGCGTCGTAGACGCGATGTAATCGTTTTTAAAGGAACGCAGCGTGTCCATATGCGGCTGCGCAATGTGGATCTCCTGATGACGGCGGCTTTCCCAAGCCTCGATCAGCAAAATTTCGTCGGGATCCTTCTCGGAATAGTAGTAGTCGTAGCGAATGCAGCCGTCCTCCGCACGAACTGCGTCCACCACGCCCTCTGCGTATGCTCTCTTGATAAATTCCTCCCGCTTTCCGGGAAATGCCTTGAAAACAACATAAATCGTATACATGATTCCGTCTCCTTATTGTTATTATAAAATTTAATTACAGCAGATCGTCAAACAGCGCGATATTATCCATCGAGGGCTTGCGCTCGCCACTCTCGCATTGCTTTACAATCTCAACAATACGGTCGTTGATCGGCGTCGCAACACCGCACTTGCGTCCCCACTCACAAACCACGCCGTTGATCGCACCGATCTCACACGGCTTGCACTTTTTGAGATCCTGCAGCATGGACGGCTCGATCGCACGGTGCTTTTTCATGGCAATGGGGATCAGCGCCGTAGCAAAGGCTCGCTTGAGCGCGCCCTTGTAATAAAACAGCTTGGTGATATTCTTTCCCTGCACAGGTGCAAACGTCGCTCCTGCTGCGTGTCCGACGTCAATACATTCCTTCATACAGCGAATGGCAACACGGCGCGCCGCCCGATGCTCGGAAACGTCACCGAACAAACCGCCAACCACCGTGCCAAGCCCCGAGAACGTCGCATTGATCAGCAGCTTGGACCAGCGCGCACCGATCAGATTTTCCTCCTCGTGTACCGGGCACATCAGCTCCAGCAGCGCCTTGACTCTGTTAAACTGCTCGTCGGTAATGCCCTCCATCTTACCCATGTGGAAGGACAAGCTCTCCGGCGCGCTCGTCAGCGTGCATACACCCGGAGCCGACAGCGTGGCGCCCCATTCTACCGTGCAGCCCATGGTCCGCTCAGCACCGACGATCTCGGCAATCAGCGGCTCAGGCAGCCCGTTCTGCAGCGTTACGATTACGCCGTCCTCTGCAAGATAGGGCTTGAGATAGGATACCACCTCGGCATTGTACAGCTGCTTGGTCATCAGCAAAACAACATCATAGCTGCCGCTCATCCGATCCGGTGTGATCGCCGTCACAGGCACTGTCATTTCTACCGTCCCCGTAATGCGCGCACTGTTCTTTTGCAGCGCCTCCACGTGTGCGACGTTGCGATTGATCAGCTCGATCTCGCCGCCGTTTTTTGTAATGTAAGCGCCGAGCACCGTACCAAGCGATCCCGCGCCGTAAATTGCATATTTTCCCATACATTCACCTCTTCCGGCACCGGCGCAGTCGCGCAGTGCCTTCTTTTTATCATTATAACACAACCGCCCTTCCCTGTCAAGAAAGGCACATAATATCCCAACGTGTGAATTTCGTGTATTTTTATGGAAATTGAAAAAAGGACTTGTCAAGCGGCAAAAAATCAGTATAATAGAATCAGTACGACACACAAAAAAGGAATCACTATGAAGCCACCAATGCCCCCAACAAGCCGCGACGGCACCCCCATAACGCGCAGGCTCCTGCAGCTGCTGTCAGCCGCGGCCCTCATCGCCTGCATCATCCTCGCCATACTCGCCTGGCGCAGCGGTATTCTGCGCGACGGGCAAGCGTTGCGCGCCCTCGTCGAGCGCGCGGGCACTGCGGGTGCCATCGTCTTTGTCGCTATCCAGATTCTGCAGGTCGTCGTTCCCATTCTTCCGGGCGGCGTATCCTGCCTTGCGGGCGTGGTGCTCTTCGGTCCCGTCGGTGGTTTTATTTATAACTATATCGGTCTGTGCGCAGGCTCTGTCCTCGGCTTTTGGATCGCCCGCATCGGCGGACGGCGACTGCTCTTCCATCTGTTCTCCGCGGCATCCATCGCCAAATACGATGCCTGGACGCAAAACAAGCGAACCTTCCCCGTCCTCTTTGGCATCGCCATGCTGCTGCCGGGACTCCCCGACGACCTGATCTGCTATCTTGCAGGCACGACCGCCATGAAATTTTCCCGCTTTGTCGCTATTCTGCTGCCCTGTAAGATTCTGCCCATTTTGCTGTATAGCCTGCTGTCGTTTCTTCCCTTTGATATTCCTTTGATCCCCTGAAAGGAGATTGCACCATGTCACACTACCGCCTCTATCTTGATACTCCCGCCATTGATGCCGCAACGGACGGTTGGGAAAATGCCACCCCCGTCGGCAACGGTAAGCTGGGCGCCATGCTTTACGGTGGCATCGAGCAGGAGATCCTGCAGCTCAACGAGGAGCGAATCTGGGCAGGTAAGAAGCGTCCCGTCTCCGCCCCCGGCTTTTACGAAAAATTCCAAAGCCTTCGCACCCGGCTGCTGCGCGGTGAGATCGCAGGGGCAGATGCTGCTGCGGAGCA
>JAFTSR010000004.1 GCA_017467225.1 Clostridia bacterium
AGTGCGGTCGATATCATGGTATATAACGTCCAAAGCTTCCCGGAATGGTTCAAAAAAGGACGTTTTGAGCCAATTCACAAGGATGCATACCCTGCTGCGAAGGTCTATTACGCCAAATATCTGTACGCGCTCGGCTATGCGGTTGCGATGGGTCTTGTTAAGGTAGACGGAACGCAAGGTCTTTATATTATGTCGGTCATTTCCTTCTCTGTTGAGCCGCTGATCTCGTGGGCAAGAGCCAATAATACTATTATGGCAGAGATCTATCTGCGCCTTACCTGTGCCGCGATATACCACAACTGCGGCAAGGAGACGGACGCGATCTACCACATCGACAAAGCCATAGAGCTTGCACTCCCCGACAAGTTTTACGGAGTGCTTGCCGAATACTGCCGCGCTCTCGATACCCTTATGGAGAAGCGTCTCTCGCTGATCGACGAGGATGCGTGGAAGGAGATCAAAAAGCTCTACAAAGTATATAACGAAGGCTGGTCGTCTCTCTCGGGAACTGTTCGAGGTAAGAAGATATTGACCACGCTCACCGCGAAGGAGCGTGAGGTAGCAAAGCTTGCCGCGTTCAAGCTGAGTAACCAGGAGATCGCAGACCATTTGGAAATGACGCTACCGATCGTCAAGCAGACGATACGAATTATCAGCGAGAAATCAGGACTTCCTCGTTCAAACTTCGCGGCGATCTTATGAATGAAAAATATATATCTTTTTCGGGCAAAAAAGATATATAAATTCTCAAAAAGATGTATCAAAAAAGTGCGTTTTAGGTAGTACCGCAAATAAAAGAAATCTGCTATACTGTTATCACTGACAGCATGGCAGATTTTTATTTTGCACAAAAGGAGGATATATGTTTAAGACACTCTTGCAAAATGATATATCGACGAAAGAGACGGAGCATAAGGAAGGCGAGCTTTACCGCACCGTCACGACATTTGGAAAGACCTTTGAGCTCAGATACGGATATTACGGAGAAAAGGACAGACAAAATTCCTTGTGTGAGCCCGTTCCGATCTATCCCGACTTCCTGCGCGAGCCTTTATATACTGACGGCGGCATGCCTTTTGTTACGATGATGCAGGACGCCTGCGACAAGTACAAGGGGGACGACAAACGCACGTCCGACACGACCTGCGCCGAGTGCAGATACTTTGAGCGCGGCGAGGAATGGTTTGGCGTTTGCAAATGCCCGCACAAACGAGAGCGCAAGAACGAGTAGTGAAGCGCATATATAAATAAGGGAAATAAAAATTACATCATAAATCGAATTTTTGTAGGAAATTATGAAAAAGAAACTTTTAGTAATTATGCTTGCCATCGCGATGGTAATGACATTCATTCCCGTTCTTGCGATGACGTCAAGCGCGGCAGAGGTCGCAAGCGGCACCAGCGGTGATGTCAACTGGGCTCTGACCGACGACGGCACGCTGACGTTCAGCGGCGAAGGCGCGATGGCAGATCATAGCAACGGTTCTCAGCCTTGGTATGCTTACAAAGACAGCATCAAGACTGTTATCGTTACAAAAGGCGTTACATCTATTTCCACGAATGCTTTTCGTGAATTTTCTGAGTTGGCGACCGTCAAGATCGCCGGCAGTGTAACAGCGATAGGGGATCACGCATTTTACAGCTACACAAAGCTCTCGACTGTTGAGTATTATGGCAGTTCAAATCCCACAGCTGGCAGCACCGCCTTTTTTGGAATCTATGGCGTTGTGAAAGTTCCTTCTTCCTATAGTGAAGATGTATTTTGCGGAAAAACGGTCCAGGTTACCCTCGACGCGGCAAACGAGCCGCTTCCACCCTGCGACCACGCGGGGCACACCCAGACCGGTTGTACCGCTTGTGGCGCGACCGACGAGAGCATTCATAGCTTTGTAAACGGCTTCTGCACCGAGTGCGATGCTTTTCAGCCCGCAGTATATAACGAGGAAAAGGGCTATTATGAGATTGACAACGCAGGCAAGCTCTTCTGGTTTGCAGCCGAGGTCAACGGCGGCAATACCGAAATCAACGGCAAGCTGATGACGGATATCGACCTTGAAAACAGACCTTGGACACCCATCGGCAACAGCAGTAACCGCTACAACGGCATCTTCGACGGCAACGGCAAGACCATCAAGGGTCTGTACTTTTATGACGAAAATGCCGAGGGCGTCGGCTTGTTTGGCTATATTGGCACAAACGGTCAGGTAAAGGCTGTGACCCTAACAAATTCCTCCATCACGGGCCGTAATAGCTTTGGCGGCATCGCAGGCCATAACAGAGGTATTATCACAGGCTGCGTCAATAATGCAGTAGTAAGCGGTGATTATTCCAGCGTTGGCGGTATCGCAGGCATGAACTACGGCACTGTGGAGCTGTGTGGCAATACCGGTAAAATTACTACCGCCACCAGTGAGGCGGGCGGCATTGTGGGCAGAAACAATGGCACCATTCGCAACTGCTACAATACCGGTGACGTCTATGCCGAAAGAATTGATGCCGGCGGTATCGTGGGCTTAAATAATGGTGGTACTGCGGAGTACTGCTGGAGCACAGGAAACGCAGCTGCCGGTTCTGACTACGAAGGTGGCATTGCAGGTAAAAACGATGGCGCGCTCCTGTACTGCTATTCCGCAGAGGAGCCCATCGGCAGTTATGGAAGCAACGGAACGTACAGTTACGTGGGCACCCGCACCGCCGAGCAGTTTCAGAGCGGCGAGGTTGCGTACCTCCTCGGCTCTGCTTGGGGACAGACCCTCGGCACCAATGCGACTCCCGTATTCGCAACCGATGCAAACAAGGTCTATCAGAGCTTTGCGTGTGACGGTACGACTCCCCTCTATACAAACGATGCTTCTCTTGAGGGCAAGGCTGCGCCCCACACCTTCGGGGCAAACTCCAACGGCTTCTGCACCGAGTGCAACGTAGAAGGTGTATATCAGCCCGCAGTATATAACGAGGAAAGGGGCTATTACGAAATTTCCAACGCAGGCCAGCTGTTCTGGTTTGCAGGGCTTGTCAACGGCACTCTGACCGACGGCACGGCGCAGAACGCAAGCGCAAACGCTATTCTGACTGCGGATATCGACCTCAACCCCGATTATACCTTCGAGGCCGACGGCACAGTCACCAAGGGCGGTATCATCGTGACAGAAGGCTGGCGCGATTGGACGCCCATCGGCAGCAGCACCACTCCCTACGCGGGAGCATTCCGTGGCGTCCAACATAGGATTTCTCACGTTTATATCAACAGCACCGACGACTATCAAGGCCTGTTCGGCTATGTGACCGGCACTGTGAACGGCTGTACGGTCAGAGATTCCTACGTGAAGGGTAAGGATTACGTCGGCGGCGTGATCGGATATCTCAAATCGACCGGCGAAATACTCTTTTGCGAGAACCTGAGCTCGGTGAACGGCGAGATGTACGTTGGCGGCGTGATCGGATATGCAGATTCTGCGAGCCTGATCAACGAGTGCGCAAATGAAGGCAAGGTTGTCGGCACAGAGTACGTGGGCGGCGTGATCGGATATGCTTCCTACGGGGTAGAAACCATTGTGAATTGCGAAAACAGTGGGTTCATCAGCGGTGAAGATTACGTCGGCGGTTTGCTCGGCTGGGGTGGCGCAACCATCGAAAACTGCACAAACACCGGCGACATATCCGGCGCAAGATACGTCGGCGGCGTGGTCGGTAATAATTACAACACCTCCAATATTCTGAATTGCGCGAACAGGGGCACAGTGGCCGGCACAAGCAGCGTTGGCGGCGTGGCCGGTAGCAGCGGCAATATAGAAAACTCTTACAACCTGGGTATCGTAAAAGGTGTTGCAAGCGCCGAGGCACAAGCGCAGGGCACCAACGACAGCGAGGACGTCGGCGGCATAGTTGGAGACGGTCGGAGAACCGTGAGCAAGTGCTATAATGACGGCCCCGTCGCCGGCTATAAGAACGTTGGCGGCATTGTCGGATACAACAGCGGCACCGTGAATCAGTGCCATAATATCAAGACCGTTGAGGGTATGGATTCGGTTGGCGGTATCGTCGGATACAATGACGGCACCGTACAATATTGCTTCAATCAAGGCAACGTCCCGAGCGTTTACGTCAACCAAGAAGGCGTAGAAACGCGCATTCCTTTCTCCGGCGCTGTGGTCGGACAGAAGGATTGGTATGGCAGCACAGAGCTCAACTGCTATTATTTGATCAGCGATACGGTCAACGCAAGCGTTGGCGGTATCAACGGCAAAGATTCTGCAGGCAAGGCAGAGGCCAAGACGGCAGAGCAGTTTGCTTCGGGCGAGCTGACGTGGAAGCTCAACCTCGGCATCAGCGACGGCACGCAGGCTTGGTATCAGACGCTTTCCGATTCCGAAAACGTAAAGCTGCCCACGCTTGTACCGGAGAAAGGCTTGGGCGCGACGATCCTTAACGCAGTATACAGAAGTGCTCCTTGCGGCATCAGCTATTCCAACGAGTCTGGCGTAGTGATCGAGCACACTTACGTAAACGGCATTTGCACGGCGTGCGACAGCTTCATGCAGCCCACGCAAAATGCAGAGGGCTACTATGAGATCGACAACGCAGGCAAGCTGTACTGGTTTGCCGCGTACGTCAACTCCAAGGTGCAGATCGCGGGCGCAGATACCCCCGACGACACCACGGACGACGTTTATTCCAATTCCGCAAACGCTATCCTGACCGCAAATATCACGGTCAACGAAAACGTGCTCAGCGATACCTATGAGCTCAACGAAGGCACGTTCAGAGAGTGGACGCCCATCGGCAAGCAATCCAACATCCGCTTTGAAGGTATCTTTGACGGACAGGGATACACGGTCAGCGGTCTGTACGCATACTTTGAAAATATAGCCACAAGTGTTACTGGAGCGACGCTCCCTCAGGGCATGTTCGGTATGCTGGATGATTATGCCGTGGTCAAGAATCTGACGTTGGCAGATACCTACTTTTATGCGGAATACGGCGAGATGGGTGCGATCGTAGGCTGGAATACCGGAACGGTTGAGAATTGCTTCGCAGAAGCACTCCTTGTCTCCCGCAGCAATATGCTTGGCGGTATTGTCGGCGAAAACTATGGCAGTGTAAAGGGCTGTACCTTTGCGGGAGTGCTCAAAAGCGTTAGCAATATCGGCTCCGCTCTGGGAGGAATTGTCGGCCATAACGCATACGGCGGAAAGGTGCAGAACTGCATCAATCTGGGCGACATACTTGGCCGCAACCAAGTAGGTGGTATCGTCGGCTCGTTGGGCACGAATAGCGGCGTGGTGGAGAATTGCTACAACGCAGGCAGCCTGAGCGGTGAAAAGATAAAAAACTATGATTTGATCATTGGTCAGGTCATCGGTGATCCCAAAACATATGCAAGCCAGGTGATCAACTGCTATTATCTTGCGGACAGCGAGAGCGATACGATCTACGGCACCACCGCCAAGACCGCAGCACAGTTTGCTTCGGGCGAGGTGGCGTACCTGTTGGGCGACGCGTTCGGCCAGAGCCTTGGCGAGAACGGTGATGAATATCCCGTATTCGCAAACGATGCAAGCAAGGTCTATATGCTGGCAAACTGTGACGGCACACCTTATATTTATACAAACGATGCTGCTCAAACCATCACCGAGCACCAGGCGGGCGTGAGCGCGGCAGAATGCTTCGATGAAAACGGCGTATGTCTGACCTGCGGCACGCAGGCGGCTGCAAGACTTACCACCGCGGACGAAACTCCCGTTGTGACCTATTATATGACGCTTGCAGAAGCGATCACAGCGGCAGAGAGTGCAGAGAATTCGACGGTTACGCTGCTTGACGATGTGCAGCTTTCCGAAACGCTGAAGATTTCTGCAGGTAAGTTTACCATTGATCTGAACGGTAAGACCATCTCGGGCGCGGCGAACGGTGATTTTTCCAATGTATATTTGGAGTACAGGTGTTTGATCTTTATTGAAAAAAACGTCGAAATAACCATCGACGACTCCACGGCGGAAAAGAACGGTACCATTACGTTCGACGATGCTAATTGCACCATTTTAACATACAACAAGCTCACCGTGAAGAACGGCAATATCAAGCATACGGCGGGCGGTACAGTTATCTATGCTTCATATTGGAGTAGTAGCAGTGATGGCAGTAAAAGTGTGGCATACCTGGTCGTTGAAAACGGAACCTTTATGGGTAGTGTGTTCTCTTATTACAATTCCTGTGAGATCCGCGGAGGCTCCTTTGAATGGTTGTATCTTCATAATGCGAATGCTCCTTCAAACGGCAACAGACTGATGGGCGGAAGCTTTGATAAAATCAGCATTGCTTCAAACATTACTTGGGCAGACGCCATTGCGGAAGATTACTACTTCTATGACGCGAACGGCAAGGTCATCACCCCCGCAGACGAAACCGAGCTGACCAACGTCACCGTCAAGAAGGGCGCGGATCTTTCTAAGGATGCTGTTATCACCGTATCGGATTCCGAATACAACGGCGTGGCACAGATTCCCACCGTGATCGTCACCGTTGGCGGTGTTACGCTTGATTACGGTGAGGATTACAGTACTATCA
>JAFTSR010000052.1 GCA_017467225.1 Clostridia bacterium
AGGAATACGACCAGCCTCTGTTCGCCGACATCTGCCGCCTGGTCAAGGAGGGCAAATGGCACATCATGGGCGGCTGGTACCTCCAGCCCGACTGTAATATGCCGTCCGGCGAGAGCTTCGTTCGCCAGATTCTGGAGGGCAAGCGCTACTTTATGAGTCGCTTCGGCGTTTTCCCCACCACGGCCATCAACTTCGACCCCTTCGGTCATACCAGAGGCCTTGTCCAGATCATGAAAAAATGCGGTCAGGACAGCTACATTCATTGCCGTCCCCATCAGGGCGAGTGTAACCTTCCCTCTAACCAGTTCCTGTGGCGCGGATTTGACGGCTCGACCATCAAGGTCAATCGCGCAAACAGCTACGGCACGCCGCTCGGTCATGCCGCCGGCTCGATCATTCATCTTGCCAACGCGCAATCGCAGGATATCATCTGCGTTCTGTGGGGCGTCGGCAACCACGGCGGCGGTCCCTCCCGCAAGGACCTGGCCGATATCAAGGAGCTCGCATCGCGCGGTGAGATCACGCTGCTTCACTCCACGCCCGAAGCCTTCTTCGCGCGCATCGAGCCGACGGATATCGTTGAAAAGTCGCTGCGCATCTCTATGCCCGGCTGCTACACCTCGATGGGTCGCGTCAAGCGCAAGCACGTGCAGCTGGAGAATGAGCTTTACATGGCCGAGAAGCTGCTGGCGGTGGCAAACCTGTCCGGCGCCATGAACGAATATCCCGAGGATAAAATCCACACCATCACCGAGGACCTGCTCAACGCAGAGTTCCACGACGTTCTGCCCGGCAGTGGCGTGCAGGCGGCGGAAGACAACGGTCTCAAGCTGCTCGACCACGGTCTACTGGAGGCAGAGCGCCTCAAAACCCGCGCTTTCTTTGCCTTGGCAGCAGATCAGCCCGTTGCCGCGCCCGGTGAATACCCCATTTTGGTATTCAATCCGCAGCCGCACGCCATTTCTGAGAACGTCGAGTGTGAGTTCATGCTGGCAGATCAGAACTGGAAGGATACCATCACCCAGATCACCGTCAAGGACGACGCAGGTAATATCATTCCCTCGCAGACCATCAAGGAGGAGAGCAACCTCAACCTTGACTGGCGCAAGCGCATCACCTTTATGGCTGATGTCGCGCCGATGTCGCTGCGCCGCTACAGTGTCTACACCGAGGTTGTCGAAAAGATGCCTCCCGTCCGTCCCGAAAATCCCGTCTTTGACAATGGTCACAAGCGCGTGGAGATCGACGCGGCCACGGGCTTGCTCAAGTCCTTCACGCTGGACGGCGTTGAGATCATCAAGGACGGCTTTGCCCTTTGCATGTTTGACGATAATCCCGACCCTTGGGCAATGCAGGGCTTCCAGCTCTCTCGCCTGGGTACCAACGAGCGCCCCTTCCACTTGTCCAAAACGCCCGACGGCGTCTTCCGCGGTCTGTCGAGCATCTCCATCACCGAGGACGGCGACATCTACATGGGCGTTGAAGCGCTGTTCGAGCTGGACAACACCCGTGCACGCATCGCATATAAGATTTACAAAAACAACGACCTGCTTGACGTGGATGTCAATCTCTTTATGGGCGATATCAACAGCTTTGTCAAGCTCAAGGTGCCCTTCGCCAAGAGTGGCACACTGATCGGTCAGACCGCCTTTGGCACCGAGGAGCTGTTCATGGACGCACGGGAGAATGTCTCGCAGCGCTTCATCGCTTTGCGCACCGAGGATGGCCAGTGCCCCGCCATTTTCAATAACTGTCTGTACGGCAGCCATTTTGAAAACGGCGCGCTGTATCTGTCTCTGACGCGCGGTGTCAGCTACTGCGCACACCCCATCATGGACCGTCCCATCATCCCGAGCGACCGCTACGTCAAGAAGATTGACCAGGGAGAGAACAACTTC
The DNA here is from genome assembly GCA_017467225.1 of Clostridia bacterium. The sequence goes on from JAFTSR010000052.1 coordinate 1,899, forward strand.
TCCTTCCGTCTGGGTGTCTTTGCCGAAAACCAACTAGAAAACGCCGCGCAGCTGTTCAACCACAAGCCCTATGCGCTCAACGTCTTCCCGACCGGCGGCAAGCAGCCCACCGATAACGGCTTCTCGATTGCACTTGATGCCAAGAACATCAGCCTTGTCACGCTCAAAAAGGCAGACGATACCGCAGATACCTACATCGCTCGTCTTCTCAATAACAGCGCCGATACCGTCAGCACCGCCTTTACGCTGTGCGGCACGACCATCGATCTGACCTTTGGCTGCTACGAGGTCAAGACCGTGCTGTATGAGAACGGCACGCTGCGCGAGTCGGCCGAGATACTGATCTGATATTTTTCGAAAGGAGCCATTATGCAACCCGTACTTCTGACCGCTCTGGGTGTCGGCGGCGCAACCGTCATCGGCGCGCTGCTCGGCTTTCTGATCAAAAATCCCTCGCACAAATTCAACGATATCATTCTCTCCTTCGCTGCCGGTGTCATGCTGGCAGCGGCGGTCATCGGTCTGGTGCTGCCCTCCTTGGAATACAGCACGCTGTCCGCGGCACCGACGCTGCTGATCACCTTCGCTGGTCTTTTCTGCGGTGCGCTGTGCCTTAATCTGGTGGATAAGCTGGTTCCACACCTGCACAAGATCACCGGTGCCGACACCGAGTCCCACCCCGAAAAGGCCGAGCAGCTCAGCCGCGTGCTGCTGTTCGTCATCGC
>JAFTSR010000053.1 GCA_017467225.1 Clostridia bacterium
GACATAATTTTTAGCGGTTCTGTTCTGAATGAGCAGAACCTCTTTCCTTATGGGGCCCTACCTCATATGTGCAGTTCAAGATATGCTTCGCACAGGAGCGGGGCGCCCATGAGGTCATCCCTATGGGGGGGACCTTTGCACCGCACAAAAGAATAGCGGCGAAGCGTACGTACTATCAACTTTAGTCCCACACGTGCAGAACGCGCACAAACCGAGGGGGTACATAGGGGGACACTTCCCCCTATGCGCGTTTTTTGGGCTTCGCTCAGCGAAGCAGCGTTTTCTGCCGCGTGGCAAAAATGAACAATAGACTCACAACGGTTAGAAAGTTCTGTTCGCACATCCTAAATCATCTCCCCACGCAAAAAGGCCGCCATGCTCACGCATGACAGCCTTTATCTTTTTTAATCAAAACGATCCTTGCGGACCTCCTGACGGCGCTTGGTCAGCGCCATAATCAGACCAACTGTGTTATCCGAAATCTCCGGATTTCTCGCATATCGCGCCTGGTCGTAGGTCGAGAAGATAATGCGCTCCTCTTCCTCCAGCACCAGGTCCTCGGCGATCTCGTCCGGCGTCATCTGGCGGCTGAGCTTGTAACCCGAGCGGATGCGCTTGATCATGTACTCAATGTATAAAAAGCGCACGCGCTGGCGGTTGTCCAGCTGCTCGGCCCACTTTTGGTCGTTTTTGAGTCTCTTTTTGCGGTGAGAATTTTTTTCACGGTCCTTCCAAAGGAAGGTACGCTCGTCCTCACCCCAGCCGGCCCAACGGCCGATGCCCAAAAACTTGGCGATCTTGCGGATACACCAAGCGGCAGGGAAGAAGATGATCGAGCCGATCTTCTCAAAGACCTCCTCCAAAAGATCCTGCAGCTCATCCGAGAGCAGATTCTTGATGGCGCGGATAAACAGCACGGCAAAAACGATCATGCAGACAAAACCAACGCTTCGCTGCGCACGACCGGTGTGCGTCTGCGTGTACCAGATGGAAACCAGCAAAAGCACCAGATATATCAGCATCTTGATCAGATTGCCGACGTTGATCTTACCCCAAAGGCGGCGGAAGGCATCTATCAGATTTTTGATCATGCGCCTGCACCTCCTTCGTAGAGATCCTCGGCGGTGAGCAGCACGACCTTGACCGAGTTGCCCATCTGCTCAAGCGCAGCCACACGAGTCAGCGTTTCCTCGCCCATGACGTAGCAGAAAATGACGATCTCGGTGTCGGACATACCCTCGGTGATGTCGTACTCCAGAAGCGAGTTGAAGGACGCGCCGTCCTGCGGCAGAAGCATGGCCATGGCGCGCATGATCTCCATCATGTGCGGCTCGCTGCTGTCCTTGGGGAAGCGGATGGAAAGCGCGCCGTCGTGCATTTTGCAATTGGCGGCAAAGCCGACTGCATAGCCGGCGTAAACGGCGTCGCGGATGAGCGCAGAGGAATAGGAAAGACCTCGCTCAGCGCGTGCGGTATATTCCTCGTGGTTCATGATGGTACCGATGGGCAGATGGAAGTCCATGTAGACCATCAGGCGACGGGAGGCGCAGAAGTCGCGGTTGTTGACCTTGAGCGGCGAGGCGCTGCTGCCTGACATGGGCACACGTGCGCTGGCCTTGAAGTTAATCTGCGAGACAGTGTCGCCAAAGCGATAGTCGCGGATACCCGACAGCGAGAAGGGGTCGGAGTACAGGGGACGCATACTGGTGTATTCGCCCTGCAGTCTGCCGACGGCCAGACGCGACAGGCTCATGGGAATGACCTTGGGATAAACATAAAGCTCGGCGGGAGAATTCATGGGAACAGCGCCACCGCGATCGTAAATGGATGCGGTCTGCAGCTGGTAAAAGCCGCGGGCGGTGCAGCGCAGTCTGTGACGGCGGCGGATCTGCACGTAGGGTAGGAGCTGGAAGCGGCTGATCAGAACCGGCATGGCGGACGTTTTTCCTGTGCCGTATTCCTCAATCTCAAAGGAGGGATACAGATAGGATTCGACGTCCACGAAAAACAGCGGGAAAAATCCCTTGTTGCGGATGGTTTCGATCATTTCCACCGTCTCGCCCTCGTAGATACCGTCACGGGAAAAGGTGCGCTCGTATTCGATATTACCCAGATGCGAGGTGCGCAGGCGCATATAAATACGCACCAGGATAAACAGCACAAGCAAAATTCCCAGGATGATCAGAATGGTGCGGAAGGCATCCGAGGCGATAAAGGCCAGAATGGAGTCCACCACGCCGATCATTTTTTCCGAAAAGCTCTCCTCTGCCGCAAGCATGCGAATCAGAAAGTTTTTCATCAGTCTCTTGCCTCGAATACAGCCTCGGTAGGAACGGTCACACCGGAAATAATATCGTCGATGATCTCAGCGGCGGCATTCTTGCGGATGCGCAGCGCGTTCTCCAGAACCATACGGTGCTCAAGAACAGGGTGAGCGGCGCGCTTGATATCGTCGGGCAGGACGTAGTCGCGACCTGCAATGGCAGCGTAGCCCTTGGCAGCCTTCATCAAAGAGAGGGCACCGCGGGGGCTGACGCCCAGCACCACGCGAGGATAATCGCGGGTCTTTTCAACAATGGCGGAGATATAGCTCATCAGCTCACGGCAGATGTAAATGTTGGGCAGTTCAGCAATCGCCTGCTGCATTTCCTCGGCGGTGACGACGCTTTCCAGGGTAGCCAGAGGGCTGCTCTTGTCAAAGCGGGCAAGAATATCGACGCTTTCCTCGTGGGTGGGGTAGTCCATGCTGCCCTTCATCAGGAAACGGTCGAGCTGCGCCTCGGGCAGCGGGAAGGTACCCATGCTCTCGACGGGGTTCTGGGTTGCGATGACCATAAAGGGAGAGGCCAGAGGGTAGGTCTTACCGTCGATGGTTGCCTGTGCCTCCTCCATGCACTCCAGAAGACCCGACTGGGTCTTGGGGGTTGCGCGGTTGATCTCGTCGGCAAGGACGATATTGGCAAAGATCGGGCCGGGGATAAACTCAAACTCGGATTTCTTCATGTTGAAGAAGTTAACGCCGGTGATATCGGAGGGAAGCAGGTCGGGGGTGAACTGAATGCGCTTGAAGTCGCAGCCGACAGAAGCAGCAAGAGACTTGATCAGCATGGTCTTACCGGTGCCGGGCACGTCTTCAAGCAGGATGTGGCCGCCGCACAGCATGCTGACCAGCAGCATATCAATGGTGTCATTTTTACCGACGATGACGCGAGCGATGTTTTCTTTGATCTTTTTGTAGACGTTTGAAATATGATTTGGCATGGGGGAGATGATCCTTTCGTGCTTTTTTGTGCGCAGAAGGTATTTTTATGCGCACGATTATATTTATTATACTATAAAAGAAGAAAAAAAACAAGGGCTTTTGAGAGATTTCTTGCAGGATTTGGCAGGAATTTGCGCTTACGCTTTCTATATGCCCCCTTTGCGTACTTGTGTTATTTTTTGCATGCAATTTTCATATATTGAAGCAGATTTGTCAAAGAAACGGAGGAACATCTATGCCAAATATCCAACAAGCCGTCTCGCGCACCGTGCAGCAAAGCCTTGCCGCCTCACCGCCATCTCGCACCGCCATGGAAGGTCTGAGCGCTGCCGAGGTCGCCGCCTCTCGCCGAGCGCACGGTGAAAACCGACTTACCCGACAGAAAAGCCGCGGCTTTTGGTCGTATTTTGCCGAAAATCTCAAGGATCCCGTCATCCGCATTCTGCTCATCGCGCTTTGCCTCAATCTCGCGCTCACCTTTCGCGGCGGCGATTGGGTCGAAACGGTAGGCATCGCCGTGTCGGTAGCCCTGGCCACGCTGATTTCTACGCTTTCAGAATGCCGTTCGGAGCAGGCCTTCTCCCGACTGCAGGCCAAGGAGGTCGGGCGTGTTTGCCGTGTGCTGCGTGCCGACGGCGTTACTACCTTGCCATGGGATGAGGTGGTGGTCGGCGATCTCATTTGCATTGGCGCGGGGGAGAATGTTCCTGCTGATGGTGTTCTCCTTCGCGGTGAGGTATGGGTGGATCAGGCGGCTATGACGGGGGAGAGCCGGGAGGTTCATAAGCGGATGTGCATCGGTAAGGTGCCGGCGGACATGCAGGCGGACGACGCGTGCAGCCTGTTTCGCGGCAGCGCGGTGCTCCGCGGCGAGGGCGTACTTCGGGTGCGTGCGGTCGGAGACGCTACCGTGCTCGGCGGGATCAGCCGCGAGGTGCAAAGCGAGGTGAGAGAGAGCCCCTTGCGCCTACGTCTGGCCAAGCTGGCACGGCAGATCAGCGTGGTCGGGTACGTAGCGGCGGCGCTGGTCGCCGCGGCATATTTGTTCGATGCCTTTTTGGCAGACAGCGGCTTTTCCTGGGAGGTTATTCGCCTCAAGCTGGGAGATCTGCCTTACCTGGCAACTAACCTTCTGCACGCGCTCATGCTGGGATTGACGGTTATCGTGGTGGCGGTGCCGGAGGGCTTGCCTATGATGATCGCCGTGGTACTGTCGGCCAACACCCGTCGCATGGTGCGTGACCAGGTGCTGGTGCGTAAGCCGGCAGGCATCGAGGCGGCCGGCAGTATGAATCTGCTGTTCACCGATAAGACCGGTACGCTGACCGAGGGCAAGCTTGGCGTGGGAGAAATTCTTACCTGCGAGAGAGAATACGAGGACGCGAGCGCCCTGTTTGAGAGGCGGGAACCCCTCTCGCAGCTGTTTGCGCTGTCCTGCCGTGAAAACAGCGCCGCGCAGATCGGTCGGGATGGCAATCCGGTCGGCGGCAACGCCACGGAGGTCGCGCTCCTGACGGTGGCACGGCAGGGATCGGTGCCGTCGGTTGCGACCGTTCTTTGGTCATGCCCCTTTGACAGCGAAAGAAAATTCTCCGCCTGTGCTCTGCGCCTGCGCGACGGACGGGAGCTGACGCTGATCAAGGGCGCACCGGAGCGCATCCTGCGCTGTGTCAGGGCGGGATATCGCGCCGACGGCGGCACGGTGGGGATGTCCGGCGCAGCCATGCAGCGACAGATCGAGCAGCGCGCGGGGAAGGGAGAGCGCTTTTTGGTCATGGCGGTGGCACCCTCGGCGCTGCCGCAGACGGCGGTTCGGCGCGGTGTGTTTGACGGTGCGGCCTTTTTGTGCGCCGTACGGCTGTGTGACCGATTGCGACCCGAGGCTCCACGCGCTGTTCGCGCCCTGCAGCGTGCCGGCGTGCAGGTGGTGATGATCACCGGTGATGCTGTGCCGACCGCGACGGCTATTGCACAAAGGTGCGGTCTTTTGCGGGATGGGCAATCCGAAATTCTGAGCGGCGAGCAGCTGGCGGTTATGTCGGACGACGAGGTGCGCGCAAGATTGCCGCGCCTGGCGGTGGTGGCAAGGGCAAGACCATGTGACAAGAGCCGGCTGGTGCGCCTGGCACAAGAGGAGAACCGCGTGGTCGGTATGACGGGCGACGGTGTCAACGACGCGCCTGCGCTGCGGCTGGCGGATATCGGCTTTTCCATGGGTAGCGGCTCGGATGTCGCCAAGGATGCGGGAGATATCATCATTCTGGATAACGATCTGGCCTCGATCGTCAATGCGGTGCTGTACGGACGTACCATTTTCAAAAGCATCCGAAAGTTTATTACGCTGCAGCTGACCATGAATTTCTGCGCGGTCGGCGTCTCAATGATCGGTCCTTTTATCGGCGTTGACGCACCGGTCACCGTGGTGCAGATGCTGTGGATCAATCTGATCATGGACACGCTGGGCGGACTGGCTTTTGCCGGGGAAGCACCGCTGCGCTCCTACCTGGAGCAGGCGCCGAATAGACGGGACACCCCCATTCTCTGCCGCTATATGATCGACCAGATCGCATTGCTGGGTGGCTATACCGTGGCGCTATGTATCTTTTTTCTGAAAAATCCCTGGATCCGGGCACAATTCCGCGGTGGGCAGGATGATCTGTGCCATCTGACGGCCTTTTTTGCGTTGTTTATCTTCGCGTCGGTCTTCAACTGCTTCAACGCGCGCTCCGACCGTCGCAATCCACTTGCCGGCCTGCGGAAAAACCGCGCCTTTTGCGGCATTATGCTGCTCATTCTTCTGGTGCAGATTATTTTTGTCTATCTTGGCGGGACGGTGCTGCGGACGGTGCCGCTGACGGCGCGCGAGCTGGCGCTGACGGCCGCCATGGCGCTGAGCGTGTTGCCCTTTGAGCAGTTGCGCAAGCAGCTTTGGCGCTGGCGCGGATACGCTGACCGTTTTTGAACGTGTAGCCCCGTGGGCAACGTTTTTGCCGGCGATGCCGCAGTACCGCCAGCGACCATATTGGGCAAAATCCTCCACAAAAGGGGAAAAAACGAGCACAGGAGACAGCCTTTGCCCCACCCGAAAAGGAGGTAAAAACTACCTGTGTACAGATTGTAAACAATCCATTAAATTCTGCACTTTGCTCTTGATTTTTTTTTGAGTTTGTGGTATAATGCTTACATCTATGAGTATGCCCAAAACTGTCTTCGGTTGAGTTTTTTGCCGTGCGTGTGAGGGGAATATCAAGGAGGTTTATATCATATGAAGAAAATTCAAAAAGTGCTATCGGTCTTGCTGACAGCTGCCATGCTGCTTGGCTTGTTGTCCGGTCTCTCCGTCGCGTATGCCGCGTCGGTGACGTCAGACAGCGGTAGTTGCGGCACCAGCGTAAGCTACATGTACAGCAACGGTACGCTGTTCATTTACGGAAGCGGCCGTATGGCGGATTATAATCTTGGTGGCGCGCCTTGGAACAGCTATGCGTCGGAGATCAAAAAGGTTGAGATCTCCAGCAACGTCCAGAATGTAGGCGCGGCGGCTTTTGCAAATCTCACCTCTTGCTTGGAATATAAGATTCCTGCTACGGTAACGGAGATCGGCCAGTATGCGTTCGTCTTTAATTCGTCGCTGCCTACCATCTCTATGCCCGGTGTTTTGTCCATCGGCAGCAACGCTTTTGTCGGATGTGAAGCACTGACCAGCGCATCGTATCCTTCCACGGCAAACGTTATGTCGGGTAATGATGCGTTGATCAAGGCAGCAGGCGGCGGCTCATCTTCGTCGGGTCCCACCATTCCCTCCGACTCTCTGCTGTTTACCAGCGGTGTCGACCGCGGTATCAAGTGGAAGCTGTACACCGAGGGCACCATGGTCATTTCGCCCGAATACAGCGGCCAGATGGCCTACATGCCGGTGTATACCAGCCAGGGAAATATGCCTTGGGCTATGTATACGTCTTACGTCAAAACCATTATCATTGATGAGAATATTCTCTCCATCAGCGATTATGCGTTTGCCAATATGAATACCGTAACATCGGTGTACATCAATCAAGGCACGACGTCCATCGGTACGGGCGCATTTATGGGTTGTACCTCTTTGCAGAAGCTTGAGTTTTCTCAGTATCTCAAGACGGTTGCCGATTATGCCTTCTATAGTTGTACCTCTTTGTCCCAGGTTATCACGCCCTTGACCGCCAGCCAGCTGACCATCGGGTCCGGCAACGAGCTGTTGATCAGCGCGATGAATAAGGGTACGACCCCCGGTACTCCGACGCCTCCCACAGGCTCGACCTCCGGTCAGATCGCAGGTACGCATATCAGCTGGAGCATCTCCGCAGGTATGCTGACGGTCACCTCGACTGCCGGTAATGAGGCCGTCCCGAACTATGCCAGCGCGCCGGCGCCCTGGTCTGCTTATGCAACGCAGATCACGTCTCTGAAGTTGAACGGCATCACGCAGATCGGTTATTATGCTTTTGCCGGTATGACCAGACTGACATCGGTTGATTTCGGCTCTGCCGCGACTGAAATTCTGTCCTATGCTTTCCAGAATGCGGTCTCCTTGCAGGCGTTGACCCTGCCGGCAAGCCTGCGTTCCATTCAGGCATATGCCTTTGACGGTGTTACTTCGGTGATTGCCACCACGCCCAACCCAGAGGTTCTGATGGACGTTGCGGCTCTGGGCAACAATATTACCATGCGCTTCAGCTACAGCGCAGGCACGCCGAGCAATCCCAGCAATCCCAGCAATCCCGGTACAATTCCCGGCATCGGTGATATTCAGCCCTCCTCCCCGACCGGCAGCTGTGGCTCCGGTGTGTTCTACGCATATGATGAAACCTCTAAGAAGATGGTAATCTCCGGTAACGGTGCGATCACGGCATACGGCGACGCATGGAACTTCCCTTGGTTCGGCTTTGCAAGCTACATCAAGGAAATCGAGATTAAAGAGGGCATTACCTCAATTCCTCCCCGTGCGTTCTACACGACCGGTGAGATGACCAAGATCACGATTCCGAAGACGGTGACCTCGATCGGTGCATATGCATTCTATCTGAGTAACAAGCTCACCACAGTTATCATTGACAATATGAGCGGTGCCGTTACCATTGATAAGTCCGGTAACTACAACATGTACAGCATCGCTACATATCTGCAGAACAGCCCTTCCACGCCCGGGGTTGAGCAGCCGGAGGGCATCAAGTACAACGGTTTTATTGAAAATACCAGCATCACTTGGAGCTTCAACACCTATACGGGCGAGCTGCTGATCCGTTCGACGCAGACCGGCGGTGAGAACATGCCCGACTACTCAGATTACAACAGCAATCTGGGCTCCAGCTATACGACTAATATCGCACCTTGGGCGCACCTGGCAACGCTGGTCAGAAAGGTCACGCTGCAGGGAATTACGCACGTTGGTCAGTATGCATTCTCCGACATGAAGTCGCTGACTACCGTTTCCTTCGCGGGAACGACGCGCACCATCGGTAGCTTTGCCTTCGCTCGCGATACGGCGATCACCCATATGACCTTCCCCATGGCTCTTGTTATGGTTCAGCATAGTGCATTCTCCGAGTGCAGCCTGCAGACTGTTGCAACCACGCCCCTCAAGAAGGATGTGACCATCTCGGTCGGTGCGAACAACAACATCACGTTCCAGTATGAGGTTGCTGGTTCTTCCTCCCTCATGGAGGGCTATATTACCGGCACCAATATTCTTTGGTCCTTTGATAAGACCACCGGCGTGCTGACGGTCGAGTCGACGGCCGGTGTTGAGGACATTCCCGATATGGTATCGGGTGCTGCTCCTTGGCAGGAGATCGCCGGCCAGGTTCTCTCCCTGAAGATGCGCAGCATCAAGACCATCGGTGATTACGCATTCTCCCGTATGACTTCCTTGATGACGGTCGATTTTGCTGCCGAGACCACTACCATCGGTGTGGGCGCGTTCATGAAGGCAACCAGCCTGCGCAGCCTGACCTTTGGCCCGATGCTGACGGTAATTGAGCCGTATGCATTCGAGGACTGCACCATCAATGCAACCTCTCCCAACGCGCAGGGCTCTATCAATACCAACTACGGTAACAGCGGTCTGACCATCACCTACGGTCAGAATTCCGGTGTCGGCAGCGGAAACAATATTTCCGGCACCTCCATCTATTGGACCTGCCAGAACGGTACGCTGACCATTCAGTCGATCGCAACCAGCGGCGAGGCCATTCCCAATTACGCCAGCAGCGCTGCTGTTCCGTGGAGCTCTCATCGCTATAACGTGACTAAGGTTGTCATGAGCGGCATTACGCGCATTGGTACGTATGCCTTTGCAGATATGCCTTATCTCAGAGAGGTTGTATATGCAAGCAATACAAGCGAGGTTGCTAGTTACGCATTTGCCAATTGTACGTCTTTGAAGAGTCAGTCGCTTCCCGCAGCTCTGACCACCATCGGCTACTACGCTTATAATAACTGCACCAACCTTGCAACCACCACGCCCAACACCCAATGGCAGATGATTATCGCTTCCACCGGTAATGAGGGTCTGGTATGGTCCTGGAGCCAGGGCTCCGGTTCCGGTAATTCGCAGACCACCAGCGGCTACATCAGCGGAACGACGATCTCCTGGAACTTGAATACGACGACCGGCGTATTGACGTTGACCTCGACGGCAGCTGGCGGTGAGGCACTCCCGGACACGTTCGCAAGCTATCCTTGGTCCGCCGAGACGGTGAAAGATACGGTCAAATCGCTCGTGCTCAATGGTATTACGGACATTGGCTTTGGCGCTTTCATCGGCTTGTCTAATCTGACGCAGATCACCTTCGGCAATACTACTCGTAGCATTGGCCAGGCTGCTTTCGCAAAAGCAACCTCCCTCAGAACGCTGACACTGCCTGCATCGCTGACGAGCATTCATACGCAAGCCTTTACGCAGTGCGGCAGCATTACCGCCTACACGCCCAACTCCCAGGCGCAGATGATCAACGCGTCGAACGTTCAGAACGTTACCTTCCAGTACGGACAGGTCGATCCGAACCCCAATCCTAATCCTAATCCCGATCCCGGCGTTGATACGCCGACGTACAGCGGTACGATCACGGGCTCCCATATTTCTTGGGTATATCATTCTGCATCGATGCAGCTGACGGTATCCTCGTCCATCTCCGGCGGTGAGGCACTGACCTCCTTCTCCGGCGCGGACAAGACGCCTTGGGCACACCTGGCAGGCGAGATCATTTCTCTGCGCTTGGTCAACATCAAGTCCATTGGTAAGTATGCATTTGCAGGCTTGTCCAAGCTGGCAAGCGTCACGTTTGCTGACAACACGCTGACCAGCATCGATCAGTATGCATTCTATAATGCAAAGGCACTCAAGAGCGTTGCGCTCGGAAGTGCTGTGACCAACATTGAAGCCAATGCATTTGCCGGCTGTACTGTCACCATTGATACGCCTAACTACCAAAACGACGTTACCTTCTCTACGGTGGGCAACACCGGTGTAAGCTGGAATTACAAGAAGTACGATTACAGCTCCTTCGCTCCCATCTCCGGCACAGATCTGGAGTGGCGCGTCAGAGACAACGTGCTCAACATTCTGGGTGACGGCGTCATTCCCGATTACGCAAGTGCTGACAAGACGCCTTGGGCAGCAATTGCAGATCAGATTACCAAGATTTCTATCTTCGGTGAAGTTACCGGCATCGGTGCATACGCATTTGCCGGCATGACGTCCTTGAAGGATGTGGCTCTCCCCAACAGCGTCACTGCAATCAAGGCAGGCGCCTTCAAGGGCTGCTCCGCTTTGACGGAGTTCCAGTTCCCGACCGCGCTGACCACCATTGGTGATTACGCATTCTCCGGTTGCTCCAAGCTGGGCAATCTGACGCTTCCCGCTACGCTGACCTCGATCGGTCGCGAGGCATTCTACGATTGCGGCGCCATCGCCGAGATCGACTTTATGTCCACCTCCAAGCTGACCATTGGTTCCTCCGCGTTTGCCGGCTGCACCTCCTTGACCAAGGCGGTTCGCCCGAACGCTACCGAGCTGGTGATCGACGCCGAGGGCAACGATGCGCTGGAAAAGGCACTTCGTCCCGACAGCGTTTCCGGCACTACCACGGAGGGTATCTCCTGGAATGCTGACTGCGTCAACGGTATGCTGACGCTGCGCGGCAACGGTGCTGTGACCGATGCTGAGGCATTCAAGCCTTATCTGCCTTACATCAAGGCTATCATCTTCGAAAGTGGTATCACCGAGATCGGTGAGGCTCTGCTCAAGGACGCTGCCGCCGTTGAGACGGTCGTTCTGCCCAAGACGCTGACCAAGATCGGCGCTGAGGCCTTCGCAGGCTGCACCTCGC
>JAFTSR010000054.1 GCA_017467225.1 Clostridia bacterium
ACGAGGTGCAGCATTCTGACGCTGATGATCGCCGTGACCGTCATGCGCGCACTTGGCTTGCTGCTGCTTTCCTTTTTGACCGTCTCCCTCTCGGCACTCTGCCGCCATACGCTGCCGACCGTGCTGATCAGCGCTGCTGTGGTCTATATTGCTCGCTTGCTGTCGCTCTTTGAGGTGACGCTCTTCGACGCGCTGACGCTCAACAACACGCTTGCCGCCACGCCGCTTTTGCTCAATGTTGCATCCCGTGCAGCTGCCATTGTCATGCTTGGCGTAACACTCGCACTTGCTATTTTTACTGCGTGGCGGGAACGCTGCTTTGTAAAATAGACTGCCAAAAGCTTTTCATCTACCTTACACATAAAATTCTACCCATCGTCGTATCGACGATGGGTAGTTTCGCTTCCTTTGAAAAAATTCGTATTTGAGCAGAAATCTGCCCGATTAGGAGAATTCAGACGCTTTGACAAAGTTGATAAACGCCTTCAGACTCTGGGACATCCATTTGTTTTTGTGGTAGATCAGCTGCTTCCAGATATCGATTTTCATATCGCACACGTCAAGGTAGCAAAGCTTTCCTTGTCGGACAAGGTCTTCGGTGACAAATTCGGGAAGGTAGGAGATCATATCGCTTTGCGAGAGGACCGATGTGATGACGTCGGTGCGTCCGATCTCCAGCACCGGGGTCAGGTGGAGTGACATTTTGGCCAGCTCCTTATCAAAAACGCGGCGGTAGCCCTGGCCGTGCTCGGTCAGAATAAAGGGCTCGTCGGCCAGATCGCGCATGCGCAGCTCCCGCTTTCCCACAAAGCGAGAGCGGGTGCTTGTGACCAGATGCATGGACAGCGGCTGCTCCTTGGCGATGATATAATCCTTATGGTAGGAATGGCTGTCCAGCGTGATGATAGCATCTGCTTCGTTTCGATCCAGCATTTCGAACATAACCGCCGTGTCTGCCGTGGTGAATTTGATGGAGACGTGCGGATATTTTTGGTGGAACTCCATATAATGCGCGGAGACCATGTCCTCGCACACCGAGTCGGGCGCGACGATGTGGACATGCCCACGGCATTCACTCTGTCGGGTCAGGCTTTCGTGAAATTGATCGGTCAGCTCGCGGACCTGATGCGCGTAAGAGACCAGCTCATGGCCGCGCTCGGTCAGCGTGATGGTGTGATTGATGCGCTCAAACAAAAGGCATCCCAGCTCGTCCTCCAGCTGCTTGATTTGAAAGGAAACGGTGGATTGTGAATAATCGAGCTGCTGCGCGGCCTTGGTAAAGCTGCCGAGCTCGGCGACGTGAATAAACGTGATCAGATTTCTCAGTTCCATGGGGGGTCCTCCTTGATCGAAAATATCGATGATGTTCATCGAAACCATTCGCTTGACTAATCGTATGAAATATTATATAATAAACGCAACGAAAAAGCAAGCCCTTATGCGAATTTTTAAGAAAAAATAAGGGCAGGACTACGGAGGCTATCAAATGCAGGACGCACAAATTTACACCATCGTTGCTCTTTGCGTATACGCATTGGCAATGGCGCTGATCGGATGCATCAGCTACGGCAAATCGAAGACACTTGACGGATTTCTGATTGGCGGTCGAAAAATCGGCGCGTGGGTCACAGCCTTCGCGTACGGTACTACCTATTTCTCCGCGGTCGTTTTTGTCGGCTATGCGGGACAGCACGGCTGGAATATCGGTATCGGCGCGATCTGGATCGGTATCGGCAACGCCGTTCTCGGCTGCCTGCTTTCCTGGCTGCTGTTCGCCAACAGAACCAGAAAGATGACCAAAAAGCTCAATGCAAGAACCATGCCCGATTACTTTGAGAAGCGATACGGCTCCAAGGGTATGAAGATTCTGGCGGCGGCTATTATCTTCGTTTTCCTCGTTCCTTACTCGGCCGCTGTCTACAAGGGCCTGGGCTCGCTGTTCAGCGCCGTCTTCCCGAGCGTCGAGACCTGGGTGTGGATGCTGATCATTGCCTGCCTGACTGCCGTATATCTGGTTGCCGGTGGCTACGTAGCAACGGCATACACCGACCTTGTGCAGGGTATTATCATGATCGTCGGCGTTGTTTGCCTGGTCGTGGCGGTGCTTTCTCACGACTCTGTCGGCGGACTTGGCGGTCTTATTGAAAACCTCAAGGCCTTTGAATCGCTGCCCGGCGATCCCAATCCGACCACGGGCGAGCAGCTGACCAACATCTTTGGCGGCTCGGCCTTTAAGTTCCTTTGCTTTAATATCATGCTTACCAGCTTTGGTACGTGGGGACTGCCGCAGATGATCGGTAAGTTCTACGCCATCAAGGACACCGGTGCTATCAAGCGCGGTACCATCATCTCTACCATTTTCTGTGCTGTCATCGGCTGTGGCGCATACCTCATCGGCAGCACCTCTCGCCTGATTCTTGGCGGTCAACTGCCCCATGGCGGCGTTGATGCTGTTATCCCCGCCGTTCTGATGGAGGTTCTCGGCGGCGGTACGCTGGGCATCATCCTTCTGGCTATCATTATGGTCCTTCTTCTGTCGGCTTCCATGTCGACGCTGGAGGCGGTCGTTTTGACCTCGGCCTCGGCTGTTGCCGTTGACCTGATTCCGGCCGTCAGCAAGAAGTCGATTGCACCGGAAAAGCAGATGCTTCTGACCAGAATTCTTTGCCTGGTGTTCGTCGGCTGCTCGTTCGTCTTCGCAACGCGCAATATCCCGATCATCGTCAGCCTGATGTCCTTCTCCTGGGGTATCGTTTCCGGCTGCTTCATCGGCCCGTACATCTGGGGTCTGTTCTCCAAGAAGATCACTAAGATCGGTGCATATGCCGGTATTCTCTCCGGTCTTCTCACCGTCGGTATCTCTACGCTGGTCATCTCTCTGAACTCCGGCTTCAGCGCAGCTGCAGCCAAGTCACCTGAGATGGGTGTCGCAGCGATGGCGATCTCCTTTGTGGTCGTTCCCGTGGTCAGCCTTCTGACCAAGAACAAGCCGGCAGATCAGGAGCGCATCGAGGATATCTTCACCTGCTACAC
Source organism: Clostridia bacterium (assembly GCA_017467225.1). Next base: position 3,034 of record JAFTSR010000054.1, read on the forward strand.
GTAAGAATAATACAAAAGTCATACAAGCACCGCCGCAGGCTCTGTCCCGGCGGTGCTTTTCCGATGATGGCGAACACAATAAAAAAATTTTTGACATTTTTTTCAAAAATCCTTTTCAAAATGAAAAATTTATGGTATAATGATATGAACGGAATCAAAATGCAGCAAAAAGGGCAAAAAGGTGCATTTTTTGACAGATATGATGAAATTTTTTCAAAATTTCATCGGATATTCACGCAATGACCCCATTGCCGTGCTACAATAACAATAGAATCCATACAACTGTGGAAAACGGAGGACTTAGGCTATGATGGATACCAAGCTGTTGGTCGTTGACGACGATCCCAACATCAGCGAGCTGTTGAAAATCTATTTTGAAAAGGAAGGCTACGACGTCAGAACGGCCGGCGACGGCGCTGAGGCGATCAGCACCTTTAAGATGTTTGATCCCGATATGGTGCTGCTCGACATTATGCTGCCCAAGAAGGACGGCTGGCAGGTCTGCCTTGAGATCCGCGAGATGTCCTCCAAGCCCGTCATTATGATCACTGCCAAGGGCGAGATCTTTGACAAAGTGCTGGGACTGGAGCTGGGCGCGGACGATTTTGTGGTCAAGCCCTTTGATATGAAGGAGCTTTCTGCGCGCGTCAAGGCGGTGCTGCGTCGCTATCAGAGCAATGCTTCGCAGGGCGGCGAGGACGGAACCATCAAGTTTGACAGCATTGAGATCAGCAAGCAGAAGTACGAGCTGAAGATCAAGGGCAAGCGCGTGGATATTCCGCCCAAGGAGCTGGACCTTTTGTATTTCCTTGCCACCAACTGCAATCGCGTCTTCTCGCGCGACCAGCTTTTGGATAAGGTATGGGGCTTTGACTATCTGGGCGACTCTCGTACGGTGGACGTGCACGTTAAAAGACTGCGCGAGAAGCTGGAGGGCGTGTCGGATAAATGGGCGCTCAAGACGGTTTGGGGTGTCGGATATAAGTTCGAAATGAATAACTGATCCGTATTTTGGCGTTTATCTACCTATATGGCTGCGGCGGCAGGCATCTGTCCACCTCGCGTGGGGACGCCGCCGCCGTTTTTTGGGAAATGCAGACGAGAGTAAGGAGGACTTTGGATGATTAAGACGGTATTCGGAAAATATCTCTCGGCCTTTATTGCCATTATTCTGGTGTTTTTTTCATTGCTGCTGGTTATCGTCATGGGCGTGATCAATCAGTACGCCACCTCGCTCAAGGAGCAGAGCGTCGTGCAAACGGCCAACGCCCTGCGGGAATATATTAAGGATGAAATGCGTGAGCAGCCCGGCGTTGCGGAAGAATACGCGGTGCTCGATGCGGGAAACATCAATCATTTGGTAGCTGCGATCAATCTGTCGATTACCTCGGTCGACGATTGTACGGTTATTCTGACCGATGAGAACGGCGTGATCGTGGCGACCGGTGGTGTCAACCATGCTTCCATTCCGCGTGAACTGCGCCTGCCGCAGAGCATGCTGCAAATGCTGCGCCTAGCCAACCCGATCAGCCGTTCCGAGGATTTCACGCAATGGCTGGATGGGGTGCGTGTGGGATACGCCACGCCGGTCATGACGCGGCAGGGTGAGCTTGCCGGCGCGGTCGTGGTGCTGTCCTCCAGCGCTGAGTGGGAGGGCCTGATGGACGTTATGACCAAGACCATCGTTATGGCGAGCTTGTGGATCATGCTGGCGGCGCTGATCGCGGTGTATTTTATCTCCGATCGCGTTACTGCGCCCTTGAAGGACATGAGCGCGGCGGCCAAGAGCTTCGCGGCGGGAGATTTGGAAAGCCGCGTCGTTGTGCACGGCGACGATGAGATCGCCGAGCTTGGCATGGCGTTCAATCAGATGGCGGCCTCGCTGCAAAATCTGGATGTCGTCCGAAATACGTTTCTGAGCAACGTTTCGCACGATCTGCGCACGCCGATGACTACCATTGCCGGCTTTATCGACGGTATCCGCGACGGCGTCATTCCGTACGAAAAGCAGGGACATTATCTGGATATCGTCTCGACCGAGGTGCACCGCCTGTCCCGCCTGGTTGCCTCGCTCCTCGATCTGTCGCGTATCCAGGCGGGAGAGCGCAAGTTTGTCATGCAGCCGTTTGATATTTGTGAGATGGCAAGACAAATCCTGATTTCCTGCGAGCAAAGACTTGTGGACAAGGATCTGCAGGTGGAGTTTTTGTGCGACGAGGATAAAATGACGGTGCTTGCCGATCACGATGCGATTTATCAGATCCTGTATAATTTGTGTGACAACGCCATAAAATTTTCTGATCAAGGCGGTCAGTACCGTATAACTATCACCGAACGGACCGATATTAAGAATAAGATTCAGGTTTCGGTCTACAACACCGGTCAGGGCATCGCGGCGGATGACATTCCCTTTGTATTTGAGCGCTTTTATAAGGGCGACAAGAGCCGCGGCCTGGATAAAAAGGGTGCGGGACTTGGCCTGTATATTGCCAAAACCATCATTGCGGCACATAATGAGGAAATCTGGGTGACCAGCGAGCACGGCAAGGATTGCCAGTTCAGCGTGACCTTGACCAAATACACGCCGCCCATTTTGCATAAGAACGACGAATGATGATCAATTTCGGAAAGGAATATAGATAATGGTAGAAAATAAAAACGAAAATCCGGAGCTTTCCTTGGAAACGCCTGACTTGCCTTTCGACGGACAGGAAAAAAACGGGGATACCACACCGGCTGCGGAGGTGGTGAGCGTCGAGGAGACGGTGAGTGCCGAGGAGGCTGCCGCGGTATCGGAGACTGACCAACCGAGCGAGGACGTGGATGCAACAGAGGATATCGAGGAGAATGCGCAGCAGGAGCAGATGCCGGCGGCATCCACCGAAAGCGATGAGTCGCCCTCTGAGGAGATGTTGCCTGAGCAAGTCGAACCGACAAAGGAGACCCCTGCCGTGCCGGAAGGTGTGGTGCGCTATCGCTGGAACTATGAAACGCAACGCGCGACCGATGAGCAGCGCAGTGCACGCAAGCACCGCAGCGGAATTCTGACCTATGCAATTGTTATGACTGCTTTTTTTGCGGTCAGCTTCACCATTCTGATTGCCTCGCTGCTGACGGGCGGCCTGGTCGGCCGTGAAGGTGCCGGCGGCAATTCCTCCGGTTCCGCTACCGTCTCCGATCGGATTGTCTACATCCGTGAGGACGACGGCTCAAGCGGCATTCTGACCATCCAGGAGATCGCCGCCAAGTCCAATCCCGGCGTTGTGGCGGTCAGCGTCAAGAAAACCATGGGTCAGGGCGTAGGCACCGGCTTTGTGCTGTCCGAGGACGGATATATCGCGACCAATTATCACGTCGTGGAAAACGGAACGACGGTGCGCGTGACGCTGTACGACGGCTCGGGCTATGACGCGACGGTGGTCAATTACAGCGAACCGGACGATCTGGCAGTCTTGAAAATCGATGCCAAGAAGCTGCCCGTGCTGCCGATCGGTAACTCGGATGAGGTGCTGGTGGGCGATACCGTGGTTGTTATCGGTCATCCTGCTGGTCTGGAGTACGGGTGGTCCACCACCAACGGCATACTTTCGGCCATCAACCGTGAGGTCAAGATCAAAAATACCGACGGAACCCTGAATAAAAAAATGACGCTGCTGCAGACCAACGCCAACGTCAATTCCGGCAACTCCGGCGGTCCGATGTTCAACGAGCGCGGTGAGGTCATCGGTATCATTTCAATGAAGCTGGCCGACGGCTACGAGGGCATGGGCTTCGCTATTCCGATCAACGGTGCCATGGAAATCATCAACGCCATCATTGAGAAGGGTCATGCGGATGACGTGCAGTCATCGGTTTCCGAGGGTCGCCCGATGCTGGGTGTTTCCGGCTTTGATGTGCTTCCCGGCATGACCGTGGTCAAGAATGAGGACGGCAAATATTCTTATGGCTTTGGCTCGACTGAAGGCATGACGGGGACATTTTATCCCGTGGAGCGCGCCGGTTTTTATATCATTGAAACGGTACCCGGCGGCGACGCACACGGTAAACTGCAGCCTCATGATTTGATTTTTGCCGTCGATGGCGTGGAAACGCCTAACCGTGCTGCCATGATGGCTATCATGAATGAAAAAAGCATCGGCGATTCGGTTGTGATCGACTTTTTGCGCGACGGTGAAGTCCATTCCCTTAAAATCAAGCTGACCGCTGAACAGCCCACCCAAGGAGAGTAATCCGATAGCTTCGTAAATGTCGTACACGCATCGATAAGAAAACTGTGCCCCAATCTCACCTCAGCCAAGGAGGTTGGGGAGAGCACGAGGGGGGCAGGAAACCTCGGCGTCTGGAGCCAAGGCAAATCTCACCTCAGCCAAGGAGGTCGGGGAGAGCACGAGAGGGGCAGGAAACTTCGGCGTCTGGAGCCAAGGCAAATCTCGCCTCAGCCAAGGAGGTCGGGGAGAGCGCGAGAGGGGCAGGAAACCTCGGCGTCTGGAGCCAAGGCAAATCTCGCTTCAGCCAAGGAGGATGGGGAGAGCACGAGAGGGGCAGGAAACTTCGGCGTTTGAGATGGTTCCTGCCCCTCTCGCAAACCGATTTCCTTTGCCCATACTGCCAATCTCCAAAAAAACGAAATTTTTTCAAAAAATCGAAAAAATTTTTCAAAAAGGTATTGACAAAAGGAAAAGAAAGTGGTATAATACCAAGGCTGCGCAAGATTGGGGTTGTCCCAAAGCGAGAGCAGCAGACGATCATTGAAAATTGAACAATAAGAGATGAGTACAAAGCAAGGTTTTGAGAGATCAAGACCGTGTGTGAAACAAATCTCGCAATTCTTGAAGAGAATACTACTCAAACAAAAAGTAAAAGAGCTAACAAAAGCTCGAAAAAAGATTGGATCGTCCTACGGGACGTTTTGATACAAATTTTTCGAGAGTTTGATCCTGGCTCAGGATGATCGCTGGCGGCGTGCATAACACATTCAAGTCGAACGGACGAGGGGCTTCGGCCCTGAGTTAGTGGCGGACGGGTGAGTAACGCGTGAGCAACCTGCCTTACAGTACGGGATAACGTTTGGAAACGACCGCTAATACCGTATG
>JAFTSR010000055.1 GCA_017467225.1 Clostridia bacterium
GCGGGGCAAAGCCCCGCACAAATAACAACGAAGAGGTAACCTTATGCCTATCAAAATTCCCAACGACCTGCCTGCCGTCAAAACGCTGCAGGACGAAAATATCTTTGTTATGACCGAGACGCGCGCGACCTCGCAGGATATCCGCCCGTTGCGCATTCTCATTCTCAATCTGATGCCCAAGAAGATCGAAACTGAGACCCAGCTCTCCCGTCTTCTCGGCAACACGCCGCTGCAGGTCGATCTGACCCTCATCCGCACCAGCACCCACCAATCCAAGAACACGCCCGAGGAGCACCTGCTCGCCTTCTACAAGGTGTTCGATGACGTCAAGGATCAGTATTTTGACGGCATGATCATCACCGGTGCGCCCGTCGAGCACATGGAATTTGAGGAGGTTGAGTACTGGGAGGAGCTTTGCACCATCATGGAGTGGACCAAAACGCACGTGCACTCCACCTTTCATATCTGCTGGGGTGCGCAAGCTGCGCTTTACTATCACTTCGGCGTGCAGAAGGTGCCGCTGCCCGAGAAAATGTTTGGGGTCTTCCCCACACGGTGGAGTACAAGCGCTCCATTCTATTCCGCGGCTTTGACGACATCTTCTACGTTCCGCATTCCCGTCATACCTCGGTGCGCCGTGAGGATATTGAGCAGCATCCCGAGCTGCGTATTTTGGCGTCCTCCGAGGAGGCCGGCATCTACGCCGTCTCCACCAAAAAGGGCAGACAGATCTTTATTACCGGACATTCGGAGTACGATCCTCTGACGCTGCAGGCAGAATATCTGCGCGACGTGTCGCAGGGCAAGCCGATCCACGTTCCCAACAACTACTATCCCGATGACGATCCTACCAAGGAGCCCATCGTTCGCTGGAGAGCGCACGCCAATCTGATCTACTCCAACTGGCTCAACTATTTTGTCTATCAGACCACGCCCTTCGACGTCAAAAAGATCAGCACCACCCCGCTAAACGAGAGAGAGGACGTCCTTGAGCATAACGCTCAAGGCTAAACGCTATGAATTTGGAAAATTTCAGTTTACTTTACCCCGACGAGCAGACAAGACAGGCGCACTACAGCGGTCACAGCGTTCCCGACATCAGCATGTTCGTTCTGGACGAGCTGGGACTGACGCAGATTTTTGATCTCAAGAACGGCGATCTGTCCGATTTCTTCACCGTCGATCCCAACGTCATCCGCTACCGCCTGGACACCTTTACGGATATGCTCAACAACGAGTCGCTCGGACGCATGTTTCTCAAGCTGATCCCCGTCCTGACCGATGTTATGGAGCTGCGCCGTCTGCAGGCCGACAGCGGCAACACCGAGGACTATCTGTCCGCTTTGACCGAGATCGAGCTGTATATCTCCAGCATCGAGGTACTGCACGAGGGACTGTCCGCCGCTCGCGCCAACGTCAAGGGCGCTGCCTTCACCACGCTGGCTGACCGCATCATGGAGCTGGCGGAGAGCGACTACTACCGCGAGCTCAACGAAAAGCTGTCCGAGCTGACCGCCCGTGTCCGCGAGATCAAGAGCGTGACCATCGGCGTCAACCTCGACGCGCAGCTGCGTCCTTGTGAGGCCGGCGTGCTTTCCATCAATCCCGAGCCCTTCCGCTCCGGCGACGTGCTGGAAAAAATTCTGCGCCTCAACTTCAAGGATGACGAATACACCTGCATTGCCAATCTCGTTCCCTTCGGCAAAAAGCAGTCGGAAAATCAGAAAATGGCGCTCTCCCTGGCCTTCAACTCGGCCATCAACGACGTTTACAAGTCTTCCCTGCGCTCCTGGAAGCGTATTGTCCAGTCCTACGTGCTGGAAAACACCGACTTCCTTTTGACGCTTTTGCCGGAGTTTGAATTTTTGGTTCGCGGCACTGAGGTGCTCAAGGCGCTCAAGGCGCGCGGCTGCTCGCTGTGCCGTCCCGACATCCGCCCGATGGACGAGCGCGCCTTTGTGACCAAAGCGCTGTACAATCCCGACGTTGCGCTGCGCATTGAAGATGACATTGTCCCCAACGACGTGGTCTTTGACGACAAGGCCATGATCTACGTGCCGACCGGTCCCAACCGCGGCGGTAAATCTGTCATCACCTGCGCTATCGGTATGGCTCTGGCCATGATGCAACTGGGCATGTTCGTTCCCGCCGAAAGTGCAGTGCTCAGCCCGGCTGACGCTATCTACACCCACTTCCCCACAGGTGCTGAGGATACCATCGACAAGGGTCGTCTTGGCGAGGAATGTGCACGCCTTGGTGAAATTCTTGACAGCATCACGGCGCATTCGCTGGTGCTCTTGGACGAATCCCTGTCCTCCACCGGCTCCTACGAGGCGTCCTATATCGCCGCCGAGGTATTGGCAGGACTTTCCTTGGTCGGCTGCCGTTGCCTGTTCTCAACCCACCTACACGAGCTTGCTGCCGAGCTTGATCATATTGCCGAGCGTACCGCTGCTCGCGGCGGCGTAGCTATCGACACGCTGGTTGCCGGTATTGAGGATGAGGGCAAGCGCTCCTTCAAGATCTACCGTGCAAAGCCGGACGGTAAGAGCTATGCACGCGACATTGCCAACCGTTACGGTCTGACGTACGAAAATATCGTCAGAAAGATCGACGCGAAGCAATAAGCATAACCAAAGAGCGAGCCTTTGACAAGGCTCGCTCTTATTTTATTCCGTTTCCTTGAGAAACTCATACAGAGAGTCGTAAACGGCGTTATGACCGATGGAGGCCGCAATCGCCTCCCAATCGTCACCGGTGGCGTGTTGTCCGCTAACCTGCGGCTCGGTAAACTCAAAAATGATCAGATCCAGATCTTCCAAAATGTCGTCCCACGCGTAAATCCCATGCGTCCAGGGATTGGCTCTGGTGTCCCAACCACTGTTATAATTGATGTGCTTGACGTCGGCAATATTATAGTTGCGCAAATAGGTAACAATATCAAACGAGAAAGAGCACCCCTGCACCAAAACGTTGAGCTTTTCCGCATCCTGGTCGTGGACAACCACATCCGGATAATAATACGCCTCGTCCATGATCTTGCCTTCCATATTGCCCATCGCACCGTAGAGAATGTTATAGATATCTACGTCACTGCTGCCACCGGAAAGCGGTGTCGGTGAGGAGATCACGCCGACTGCCTCCGGCTGCCGAACCGTTCTGTCCGCGATTTCGGAATACATACGGAGCAGCTGCGCCGTGCTTTCAAAGGAAGCAATATGATTCCAATGCGTTCCTGTTTTGGTAAACGTGTTGAGCAGACCGATCTGCTTATAATACGCTGAACTATCCAGATACGCCACTCCATATTCCTCAAGTGCTGCACGCAGCATATCGACCGGACGGATATAATCCTGTGTGGGAAGGTAGCGGTTTTTGTAATACTCGGGAATAAATTCGGGATACTCTGCCGCCTTGCTGGGCGAAATATTGAGAAGCATCACAATATCGTAGCGATAGAGCAGCTCTTCCTGAATGTACGCCAGTCGCTGGGCAGTAATGTTTTGACTTTCCTGCGTCACTGACGCTCCGGCGCCTCCGTAGCCGTAATAATCGTTGATGTAGCCAGCCTCGTAAAGATAGCCCGACTTACCAATATATACGGCGGTCGAGCCCTTGAAGCCGGTCGGCTCCACGGGAACCTCTTCCATACGCTTCAAATTGATTTCAGCGTACATATTGTCGGGATCGATGAAAATCGCCATGGGGTCGATCACCTCTACGGGCTCCTCGGTCTCCTCGCCTTGTACATCATCCTCTGGCGTCGGCTCTACCGCCGGCGTTCCTTGCGGTGCATAAACCGAACCAACGCTGCCAAGCATGGTCATCACCGAAACGGCAGGCTTGAAGTTTCCGACGTTGTAAAGCATTTCTTTATACGCCGAAACGATGGAAGAACGCCAAGGGTAATGCTTGGAGAACCAGTTCTCAAAGGCTGCATGGAAGCTGCCGCTAAAATACGTCTCATCCGTCAAGGGAACCAGCGTCGCCGCCGTTTCCTGGTAGACCTCCGGATCATATTCATCGGGGCCGTCCAGCGCCATCAGGCACAACGGAAAGCAAAGCATACCCATAAATATCAGTATGATAGACAGCCGCATCACATACGTTACGTTGGATGTTCTTTTTTTCACAAAGCACCTCCGTCAAGTCTTATTGCATGGGTATATTTTAACACATTTTCTTACCGATGTCAACCATAAGATTTGGGGTGAGCACCAAATGCATTTTGCATTTGTCTCACCCCTTTACCATCAGTTCACCAAAACGTGGAAATTGTCACCGATATCATGCGTCATGACCAGATGAGAAGCATCGGTTGCCTCACCGTTCAGATGGAACACACCATCCTTTACAAAGGTGTCATGGCTGATGTGGTAGATCAGCGAGGTATCCTCCGGCCAATGCGCGTCAACATGATCCTCGTGGCTGTCATCGTCCTCGTAATGCTCCGGCGTGGTGGAGTAGTAGTAGGTAAAATGCGTCGGCGAGATCAGCACGTGCACCAGCTCATAGTCCTCGGGAATGGCAGCTTCATTGGGCAGGTGGTACTGGTCGATGTGGTGGATGTCCAGCTTGCTGAACAGCATATGCACGTCACTGTCGATGGTAAAGTGCGGCGAGCTTTCAAACAGCAGAACGACGTCGTCCAGCGAATCATAGCGGATAGCGTTGTACCAAACGTCCGGTACCGGGAAATCGGTAATCGGATCGATGGTGCTGCGCGTTGCGTGTGCCAGAGTGGTGCTTCCCTCTTCCTCGTCAAAGCTGTCGGCAAAGGCACCACGCGACTGTACAGGCGTGGGCTCAGCGGTTTCTTGCTCGTTGCAGGAAACTAAAAATATCATGGTAAGCGAAAGTAAAATCGCGATCAGGGCGGTCAGGTGTTTCATAAGAGTTGTCCTCCTTTCGGCATAAGGCCGTCATCTGTTGTATATATAATATATCATTTTTATCCAAATTTGTCAATGAACATTTTGTAAACAAACCGTGTACAATATAACTTTTTTATTTACAAAAAATGAGCAAAAAATGTACGGTTTGTGAACAATTAAAATTATAAAATGCAGTTTTGCATATAATTCACCTGTTTTTCATTAAAAAATGAATTAAATTTTCTCGGACTTGCATTTCGATTATATACCATTTTGGTAAACTTATAACCAAATAACCCGTTCGAGAAGGGTATTTTCAGTACAAAAAAAGATCACATCCGCCCACGGATGCGATCTTATTATCTTTATTTTGTATTTTTATACACCGTATTTTTTCTTGACGCGCTCCAGCTTTCTGCCGAAAGGTCCTGCGCACAGCCCCAGGAAAATAACGTTGGAAACGCAATACAGCGCGGTATGAGGCAACGCGGTGACAAGCGCCGCGGTGTAGGTCGGCCAGGAAAAACCGTCACCCGAAATGGCAGTCCATACGTCCATCAAAGCAGAAAACGCCACGCCGGAGAACAGCGCAAAGATGCAAAGGCAGAGACGGCTCCTGCGCAGCAGTGGAGCCAAAAAGCCGGAAAACAGGCCGATCAGTCCCCAAGCCATCATCTGAAAGGGCGTCCAGGGGCCTTGCCCGTAGAAAAAATTGGAGATGACGGCCGACAGCGCACCGACGAGAAACGCCGCCTCACCGCCAAGGTACATGCCGGTGATGGTGGTCATGGCCGTGATCGGCTTAAAAAACGGAATGAAGCGTCCGACGACCGACAGCGCCGTCATGACCGCTACGATGACCTGCCGCCGCACACCGACCATGCGTCGGTCAAAGCCGCAAAGAAAGAGCAACAGCGAAAGCAAAAGCACCGCGACGGTGATGATAGCGTGATATTTTGACTCCAGGAATATCATGCCCAGAGCGATGACCAGCGGCATCAGCAGGAATGGCAGCAGATAGCGCAGTAGTGTGCGCAATCGCGAATTTTTGATCATTTTCATGTTGCACTGTCCACCTTCCCATTGTGTCGGCACAGCGCAACGACATCATCTACCGTAATCGCGCCGTCAAAATGATCGCGCGACATGCGTGCCGCCGCCGTCGTGTAGAAATTGTTATGGGCAAAGAAATCACGCGGCGACGCGACAAGAGATATCTCGCCACGGAAAAACATAGCGCACCGATCCGCTGCCCTGGCGGCAAATTCCACGTCGTGCGTAACGGTAACCACCGTCATCCCCTGTGCAGTCAGTGCGCGAATGATGCCAAGAATGCCCTCCTTGGCCATGGCGTCCAGTCCCTTGGTGGGCTCGTCCAAAAGAAGCAGACGCGGACGGCTGGACAGCACTCGCGCCAGCGCGACCAGCTGCTGCTCGCCACCGCTCAGATCGTACGGATGGCGGTCATACAAGGGTGTAAAATCATAGGGCAGCATGGCCTGGGCCTGTTCGCAGCCCATCAGCTCCTGGCGCACCGTATCGTGCATCAGAATGGTCTGTACGTCCTGCGGCAAAAGCGCCACGCAGTCGCGGTACAGCTCGTCACGGCGATACTCGCGGACATCCTTGCCAAAAATGCGCACCCGACCGCTATAGCAGCGATGCATACCGGCCAGCACACCAAGCAGCGTAGTTTTTCCCGCGCCGTTTCCGCCCAATAGGCAAAGCGACTCGCCCTGCCGCACCGACAGCGTCATACCGCGCAGCACGTCGGGCGTGTTACGCTCGTAACGGAAAAAGGCTTCCTTCAGCTCCAGCGCACAGTCACGGTCGTCCTTCTCTTTACAAGAGGCCGGTGGCAGCGCACGACAGTCATTGCGATAATTTTTCTCGAGATATTCTCTGCCCTCACGCTCACTCAACGGGCAGTTCTCCGCCGTGATCTCGCCCTCCAGCGCGCGGAATACGCGCACAGCACCGGGCATGGCGGCTAACAGCGGCGCGTCCTGTGGCAGTCGGTACGCCAATCCGCGCGGATGCGTATCGGCAAGCAGGTGACCGTCCTCCATAACCAGCACGCGGTCACAAAGCGTCAAGAGCTCCTCCAAACGGTGCTCGGCAATGACGACCGTCAACGCCAGCTCCCGATTGAGCTTGTGCAGCGTGCGGATAAAATTGGAGGCAGCGATCGGGTCCAGCTGCGCTGTCGGCTCGTCCAACAGCAGAATTTTCGGGTGCATGGTCATAACCGACGCCAGATTGAGCAGCTGCTTTTGTCCGCCGGACAGCGTGTCCACCGAACGGTCAAACCAATGCTCCATACCGAAATAGCAAGCCATTTCCGCCACACGCGCGGAGATCACCCGACGGGAGTAGCCCAGATTTTCAAGACCGAAGGCCAACTCGTGCCAGACCCTATCGGTCACGATCTGCTGTTCGGGATGCTGCATAACGTAAGCGATCTGCTCAGCCGCCGCACGGTCCCCCATCTCACGCTGCGGCACGCCGTCAAACGTGATTTCTCCCTGCATCTCACCCTGAGGGATCAGCTCTCTTTTGAGCAGGCGCATCAAGGTGGATTTTCCGCTGCCGGTCGCACCGCACAGCACGACAAACTCCCCACGCGTCACCGAAAAGCTGACGTTCTCGACCGCCGCCTTTTGCGCCCCGGGATATTGAAAGCTCAGATTTTTGAGTGTAAGTAGTGCCATCGAATTCTCTCCCCTATCTCTATGACCACGGGCAGTACCGTCAAAATTGCGTAAATTGCATAACAAATGAGGGCCATCACATCCGTCCTCGGCGCGCTGACGTACGGATACCACTGCATGGCAAGACACCCCTGGCTTGCCAGAGCCAAAACGCCCGTCTCGAGTAGCAGCGTGCTCACAAGCAGCGCCACGTCGCCGCGGCGCATATGAAACAGGTGATACTGCGTGCGCCGTCCCACGCCATAGCCGCGTGCCGTCATGCTGTCCGCTGTGATCATGCCGTTTTCCAAGGCCCATGTGGTCATAACCGACATGGTTTTGGCCGCAGCGCGGCTTTTATCGATCAGCGTATCGTCGCGGGTCAGGTACAGCGTTCGCTGCACGGTATGCACCCGCTTGGCTTGCTTGGTGAACAGCGGAATATAACGCAGCGCCATCGAAACGATCAGCGCCAGCCTCGGCGAAAGCTTGCCGAAAAGGTATAGCAGGCGATCAGCCGTCATAATTTCGGACAAGCTGCGGAACCAATACAGCACCGAGAGCAGCATGGCACCCGAAATCGCGCCATAGATCAGCGCCTCCAGCGTAATGGGATTATGATTGATGACAAACAGTACCGTCGCGCCGTTGTGGCGGAACAGCAGATTGACCGCCGTCAGCGCCAAGAAAAACAGCAGCGCATATCCGTGCGAGCGTGCACCCTTGCCGCCGTTGCGCACCAGGTACAAAGCCAGCGCGCCCAAAAGCGAAATGACGGTCAGCACCGGGTGCAGAAAAAAGGTCGCCGGTGCGCTGACCGCGAGAAAATACAAAAATTGAACCAGCGGATGGTAATCCTCAAAGCGTCGCATCGGCGCACCTCCTCCCTATCATTTGATATCGTCACCCAGATTACAGCTATATAAAAATTCAATCCGATCGCCGTCCTTCAGTCGGTACTCACCACAGCCGATCGAGGGTCGTTCCCCGTTGACGCGGTAAACCCAGCCGGACAGATCGCCAAAGTCAAACTCATGCAAATCGTTGATGCCGGAAATATAAGCCATAGCCGACGAGCTTGCCGTCACGCCGGTGTTTTGAACGCGCAGCCGATGCGCTGCGGCCGCTTGACTCAGAATGTCGAATACCGTCTCGCCTTCTTCGATGTCGAACTGCGTCACGGGCAGCATCGCACCGTCCGCCGGCAGATGATCCGTGCCGTCCTTACCGAGCACCGTATCGCAGCGGATGGTCAGCGTCACGCTGCCGACGGGATGCTCCTTGGTGCCGGCATCCGTTCCATAATATGCGTCGGGAGACTGAACGTCGATCAGCAAAAGGGCCAGAAGGGCCAGCGCAGCGAGAATGGCAACCGACGCATAGTGCCGTACGCCGCGCTTACCCTGCATCAGCAGAACAAAGCAGCAAAGCAGCGCAATCACGGCGATACCGATTGCAATCCAGGCCTTGACAGGCAGCGCCGACACCGCGACCGCACCGTCCGTACCATCGCTCGCAGTCAGATCCGCTATCCCCGTCGGGCGTTTGATCTGATACAGCGTGCCCTGACCGGCCGCCGCACGCTCAATCGCCACCATGGCATAAAGGCATTGCACCGTTGCCATGATATTCTCCGCACCGCCCAGCACGTGCGAAAAGCAATGATTATCCAGTCGATACCGCAGGATGCCGTCCAAAAGCGTCACGCCGTCCTTGAGAAAGCGTTCGTCAGTGATCTCATAGCCCCACGAGCAAAGCGCCACAATCACCTGCGCACCGCTCTCCGGGCACTGCACACCGTAGCTGTAAAAATCGCCGTCGGGTGTCTGTGCCTGTGACAAAAAGTGCCAGGCGCTCTCTGCCGCAGCAGCAACGCGCTCGTCCTCCCGATGATCCGCCAGCGCCTGCAGCGTCATAGCGCTCACATCCACGTCAGAGCCTTTGGTGCGGTCCCCCGAGACCGACCAACCGCCGTCCGGCAGCTGCGCTTGCAAAAGATAGGACAGCATCTGTTCCACGGTCAGCGAGGTTTGCAAACCATTATGTGCCAGATGCAGACCGTAAACGTAGCTCATATGACCCATAGCACCAACCGTCTGCGCAGCCGTGCGTGCAAGATAGGCATCACCACCGCCCGAAGCCAAAAGCGCCAGGGCATAGCGCTGCTGTGTCACAGCACTGTCAGCATCTGCCGCACGGTCGCGCAAGAATGTCTGCAGTGCCGTGGAATAGGCCGAAAGGTCCAGGTCCGGCTCTCGCTGACGCAGCGCCAAAGCATACCATTCACCGCCCACGCCAATCATATCCGGCAGGACAGTCTCTGCCCAATGCTGCAACTCATCCGTGCCGTCCGCTTCCATGCGCGCGGACAGAACGGCATCCGCAATTTCCGTTGCCATGGCAACAATATTTTCTTTTGAATTCGTCTGTGCAAAAGCCGGGTAAGCCGCGCCAAGCACGGCACCGACGATCAGGATAACAAGCACAACGCGCAAGCAGATTTTTTTCACAGCGCACCTCCGTCAGGTAATACGTTACGTGGGTGAATACAAACAGAAAAGCCTGTTTTTCATTTGACGAAAAACAGGCGCATCAGGTTTCCACAAGCAAACGGGCATACTTTCCCCATATGGAAACGGATGCACCTTTCATACCCAAAAATGTTCCGAACATATAAAAATCACGGTAAGTGTTCCGACTTCGGCATGCGAGCAAGGACTTTGCAAGAATGCGCTTTACGGTAATGGCGGTTGCGACGGAATTTCACTGAACTTCCCTTTGATCTCCCCGTATGCGAGGAGAACCGTGACCGTATGTATTGTAGCATACCGGCAAGGGTTTGTCAAGAGCAATTCAAGAAAAAAGAAAAAAAGCAAAGCGAAACCGAGCCTCGCATGCAGCGAAAGCCCGGTTTGTCTTACACTTTATTTTTGCGCCTCGTAACGCATCAGAGCATGCAGCATGGTCGCCGCATCCGCGCGGCTGACGATACTCTCGGGCGAGATCGCGCCACCGATCGGTCGCAAAATTCCGTGCGCTGCCAGCGTAGTGACCGCCTCGCCTGCCCAGGCCGGGATGTCATCACCGTCTGCAAAAGCCGGCGCGCTGACCGGCATATTTTGCGTTTCGTCCAGCATACGGTGCAAAATCACCGCCGCCTCGGCACGGGTAATGCTGTCCGTCGGCGCAAAGCAGCGTTTTCCGTCCTTTTCCTCACGCCCCTCTACATATCCCAGCGCCTTGGCAGCCGCAACGTAGACACGCTGCGTCTCACTCATTTGCTCCTGATCGGAAAATCCGGTCTCCAGGGTCTGCGGCAGCGATTCAATGCCCTTGACCTGCATGGCCATCACCACAAAGTCCGCGCGACAGATCGGGGCATCCGGGTTGAAATTCCACACCGCATTGCTCTGCACGCCCTGCATAATGCCCGCCTCGGTCATGCTCAGCGCGTCGTTATATTCCCGTCGCCCGATCATATCGGCATACACGATCTGTGTCGCAGGCTCCTTGACCGTCACCGCCACCTCTGCCATGGTGCTGTAGTTGCCGCAGGCATCCCTTGCCACGTAGCAAAAGCTGTCCTCACCCACAAAATTGCCGCGCGGCAGATAGACGTACTCGCCAAGCGTCGCATCGGTCATGACGACCAAGCCATGCTCAGGCGCACGCACCACCTCAAAGGTCAGCGTGTCGCCCTCCGGGTCGTATGCCGACAGTTGCCCGTAGCCAACCAACGCCCGATGCGTGCTCACCTGCAGTGCAGCGCTCTCGGCCATCTGCACGGTGGGTGAGTAATTGACTTGCTCCAGAATATGGATGTTGCATGTCATCTGATATCCGCCCATCTCCGGCGAGAAATCAAACGCTGCGCCGATCACCTCGTCATCCGCCGCCACGAAGCACAAAAGCGACAGATCTTTGGCGCTGATCCGCTGCCCTGCGCTGACGCGCTCCGAGCCCATCAGAAGTTCTCCTGCCGTCACGCTGGGGAGCGATGTGACCGTGATCGAACCGACGTGCGCCAGGTTCAGCGTCCGTGCAAACACATCCTCAGAAAAGTAATAATCGTTGCCCGAGAGTGTCGCCACCGACATCTCCCTCTGCCCTGCCAGCACCTGCAGCGCCGGCGTCAGCGGCGCGGCTGCATTTTCTGCGCTGCTTTGCAAACAAAACGTCAAAGACATGCACAGACAAAGCAGCAAAGCCGCGCATCCTCTTTTCATCCACCCTTTCATATCATTACCTCCGCTCGATCAAATGATCGTTTTACACTCCCATGCTATGCCGACCATCTTCGCTTTATGCATAAGCTGAAAAAATCAAAAACAAGAAAAATTTCTATTGCTTTTTCGCTACAGATATGGTATAATAAATTTTGTGCGTTTTTTACGCCTCGCATCTCGAACACAATTCATCTTGTTTACATAAAGGAGAATTTTCATGCAAGCAGCCCATCCGCAACGGCGTCATCCGTCCTATCATCTGCCGCACTTTCCGCATCATCCGCTGCACGCTCTTTTTGACTTTGTCCGCCGCAACGTTGTTTTGTGCATCGCCATTCTGGCCGCCGCGCTGACCTCGGTCATCGTGCCGCCCGACGCGCAATATTTGTCTTACATCGACGGTAAAACGATCTGCTGTCTCTTTTCCACGCTGGCCGTGATCTGTGCGCTGAAAAATATTCATTTCTTTCAGATTCTGGCACGTCGCATCGTCCGCAGTGCCGGCAACACCCGCACCGCGCTGATGCTTTTGGTTGTCATCACCTTTGTCGGCTCGATGCTGATCGCCAACGACATGGCGCTGCTCACCTTCCTGCCGCTGGGCTATTACATCCTCGCCTCGACGGGCAAAGAAAATCTGATGGCGTTCACCTTTATCCTGCAGAACATCGCTGCCAACCTTGGCGGCATGCTGACGCCGTTCGGCAACCCGCAAAATCTCTTTTTGTATTCTCATTTTAACATCCCGACGGGCGAGTTCATGGCCATCATGCTGCTGCCCTTTTTGATGGCGGTCGCAATGATCCTTGGCTGCTGTCTGTTTGTCAAAAATGAGCCGATGCAGCTTTGCGTCGGCGTTGACGAGCGTCTACCGCGCGGCCGCACCGCTCTGTATCTCGGACTGTTCGCCTTTGCCATCCTTTTGATTTTCCCCATCATTCCGTGGTACTGGCTGGGCGCGATTATCAGTCCCGCCGTGCTCTTGTTTGTCGACCGCGATGCGCTGAAGCGCGTGGATTATCCGCTGCTTCTCACCTTCGTCTGCTTCTTTATCTTTGCCGGCAACATGGGACGGATCCCTGCCGTCCGCACGCTGTTCTCCTCGCTTCTCTCGCACAGCGTTCTGCTCTTCAGCGCGCTGTCCTGCCAGGTTATCAGCAACGTTCCCAGCGCCATTCTGCTCTCGCAGTTCACCGATAACTACCGCGAGCTGCTGCTCGGCGTCAACATCGGCGGCGCAGGCACGCTGATCGCCTCGCTGGCATCCCTTATCACCTTCCGCGAGTTCACCTCACACCAAAAAGAAAGAACAGGACGGTATCTTGCCCTGTTCTCTCTGATGAATTTTGCATTTTTAGGCATTCTTGCCGTGTTCTGTCTGCTCTTTGTTGTCTGAGGCGCAGCTCACACGCCAAGAATGGTACAAGCGATCTCAAAATAGACCACCAGCGACAGCGCGTCCACAATGGTCGTGACAAACGGGCTTGCCATGACCGCCGGGTCAAGGCCGATACGCTTGACAGCAATCGGCAGCATGGAGCCGACCATCTTCGCCATGACAACAGTCACCACCAGCGTCACGCTGATGACCAATGCCACCGGCATGGAGGCAACGTCCATGTGCAGATCAAGCAAAAACAGCTTGATAAAGGTTGCGATGCCCATCACAACGCCACAAAGCAGCGCTACGCGGATCTCCTTCCAAAGCACGCGCGCGGCATCCCGCAGCTCAACCTCGCCGATCGACAAGGCGCGAATGACCGTCATCGACGACTGTCCGCCGGCGTTACCACCCGTACCCATGATCATAGGCATAAAGGCCGTCAGAATGACCCAGCCGCCCAAAGCGCTCTCATAATAGGTGATAATGGCGCCGGTCACGGTAGCCGACAGCATCAGAATCAGCAGCCAGGGAATGCGGCGACGGAAGATATCCCATACCGTGTCCTTGAGATACGGCTTGTCGGAGGGCAAAATTGCCGCCATCTTTTCGATATCCTCGGTGACCTCCTCCTCCATAACGTCCATAGCGTCGTCGAAGGTGACCACACCGACCAGACGGTTTTCCAGGTCGACCACGGGAAGCACCATCAAGTCGTACTTGGCAATGGTCTGCGACACCGTTTCCTGGTCGTCGTGCGTGGTTACGTATGGAACCGTAGTCGTCATAAACGACTCCAGCGTCTCATCCTCCTTGGCAAACAGCAGATCCTTCAGCGTAACCGCGCCCTCCAGGTGCCGCTGACCGTCCGTTACGTAGGCAACGTAGACCGTCTCAGCATTCTCACCCTTCTGGCGGATAAAAGCAACCGCCTGGTCACGCGTCATCTGCTTTTTCAGCTCCAAAAACTCGCCCGTCATGACGCTGCCTGCACTATCCTCGGGATAGGCCAGCAGTCGGTTCAGCTCTTTTCTTGTCTCACTCTTAGCGCTGCGCATGATACGCTTGACCACGTTAGCCGGCATCTCCTGCAAAAGCGTCACGGCATCATCCGAAAACAGCTCATCAACGATGCGTCCCAGCTCCGAGTCGGTCATGGCGCTGATCATCGTTTCCTGTACGTCGCTGTCAAGCTCGGCAAACACCTCGGCAGCCGTATCCTTTTGCAGCATACGAAAGACAGCCACGCTCTGCTGATCGTCCAACGCCTCAAGGCATGCTGCCACGTCGATCGGATGCAGCTCCTGCGCGATGCGTATCAGCTCCGCGTACCGCTTTTCTTTCATCAGCTCTGAAAATTTTTCATATATCGTTTCAACGGTTTCCTGATAGTCAGGAAACTCCTGAACTTCAGTTTCCTTCTCTGTTTCCGCCATCTCACGCTCTCCTTTTCTAAAATCATTCGGGAGGTACCCTATGCGCTATTTCACCGTTTCCTCACACCGTCGGCGTGGCTGGATGTGGTTTTTAGCCCTGCAGCTTATCGTCGTCGCTCTTGCTGCCGGTGCGTATTTTTACCGCGCTTACTTGGATTATATTGACAGTGAGGGCACACGCTCCCTGTGCCTTCTGCACGATTTCGTTCATTTGTACTGTCCCGGCTGCGGCGGCACGCGTGCTGCGGTCGCGCTGCTTTACGGACAGATCGGTCATTCCCTCAAATGCAATCCGCTCACGGCTTATCTCGCCGCCGGATTTTTGGCTCTGGATATCCGCGCCGCTGTGGGGATTCTTCGTCGGCAGCCGTTTTCGCTCCGCATCCCACTTTGGTACTTCTGGGTCATGTTAGCCATCGCCGTTATCCATTGCATCGTTCGCAACGTCTTGATGATCACCGTCGGGTACGATTACCTGGGCGATCTGGTCGGCTTCTGGCATCCCTGACATCTCCTGATCGGTCTCACCGCGGTGAGATCGATCTTTTTTCATAAGGACACCAAGCGTCAGAAGTCCCAGCACAAACGCCATGCACAGCCAGACCACGATGTTGCCCAGTCTTGTGTACAGCGTTATTTGCTCTCGCATCTCGACCTCACCCATCAAAATCCCCTCGGTCAAAGCTTCTTGGCTTGCCATAACCGTACCACTTGGCGAGATGATGGAGGAAATACCGGTGCTCGCCGCACGAACCACCCACCTGCCCGTCTCAACGGCTCGCAGCTGCGCCTGCGCGTTGTGCATGCGCGCCGCCGCGCTGTCAAAGAACCAGGAGTCGTTGGTCGAAATGGTCAGAAGCTGCGCCCCCTGTCGCACGCTATCCCGTGCCAGCGTCTCGTAAATTGAGTCAAAGCAGATCAAAGAACCAATCCCACCCGCCTCACTTTGATAAATCGCAGCGTCATCGCCCGGCAAGATGTTGACCTGCACAAGCTCCGCAAGAGGTGGCACCAGCGCGACGATTAAGTCTCTCATAGGAACGTATTCTCCAAAGGGCACCAAATGCCGCTTGGAATATACCGTTTCGTTGACGTGACCGTCAGGGTCAATGGCCACGATCGAATTGTATTTTTGTCCGTCCTCGTCCTCGGTGAACACACCGATCAGCAGCGTCGTCTGATACGCCTGTGCCAGAACGGTCAGCCGCAGCGTGTACATGGGATGCTTGAGCAGCGTAAAGGGCACCGCCGTCTCCGGCCAGACGATCAGCTCCGCGCCGTCGGCAGCAGCCTGCTCGGTCAGATCAAAATAATGGTCAAACATCTCCGAGGTGCGCATATCCCACTTATCTGCCGAGCCAAGATTTCCCTGAATGGCCGCCACCTTGAGCGTGCGGTCATCCTCACCCGGCAAGCTGCTCTGCCGCAGCGTCACCCAAACGCCGCCGCCTGCTGTGAATATTAGGCACCCCGCGCATATGCCGGCGCACAGGCGAAGGCGATCGATATGCGCCAACGCATACGCCAGCGCGGCGTTAAAGGTAAGAATGCTCAGGCTGATGACGTACGGACCAAGAAACGCCGCCGTGCCAAGCATAACCGGCGTTTGCACCTGACCAAGGCAGAGCCGCGCCCAAGGGACGCCCATCCAGCCGATGGTCTGTCCCCATTCCAGAAGGATCCACAAGGCCGAGATCAGCGGCACGCGCAAGCAGCCGTGTCGGCGCACAAGCGGCAGTCTGGAAAACCACACAAAGCCGACGAAGACAAAGGCCGCGCCCAGTGCTTGCAAAAGGGAAAGTCCCAGCCAGGCAAATACGACAACAAACGCCGCCGCGCCGCGAGAAAGCTCGGTGAACTCCAGCGGATACATCGCCAAAAACCAGTGAAAATTCACCGGATAGTAGCACATATAAAAGAAAAGTCCCAGCGTCCAGATGCGACGCAGTCGCATGCGCTCTCCCGACGCCTCTTGTGCACTGATATCATACAGCACCAGCATACACGGCACAAGCGAGAGCCATTGCAGCACGCCAAAAACCGGGAACACCACACAAAGTCCCGTCACAAGCCCGGAAAAGGTCAAAAGAGGCAGCCGCCATCGCCGTACAAACGGCACAGTTATCACCTGATCTCGCATAGCGCTCCCTCCTTTCCCAAGTGTGAATATATATCTGAAAGCTTTATTTGCGTACTTTCCGCCTCATCTTTGCGGCCGTCTCCATCGCTCCCCACCGGCAAAATCCTTCAAGAACCAAACGGCCTCATCCGGCAGGCGAACCTCACGGCCGCGCAGATATCCCAGCGTTCCGCCGTCATCCTTGAAATCAAAGATCAACCGATACGCGTACAGCGCCTGGTACTTGTACCCCTTGGCGCGGTCGTCGCGGTTGACGCCGTACTTGCCGTCACCGAGCAGCGGATGCCCGATATGCGCCATGTGTGCGCGGATCTGGTGCGTGCGTCCTGTGATCAGCTCGACCTCAAGCAGCGAGTTGCCGCCCTTGACCGCCAGCACACGGTACGCCGTGATGATCTCCTTGCTGCCGTGCAGCGGCGTGTCGGTCACCTCGACCGTGTTGTTTTTTGTATCCTTGCGCAGATACGCATGCATGCGGTCCTTTTCCTTGGGCATGTGCCCGTGGACCGCGCAGTAATAATATTTTCTGATCTCATCATTGCGGATCTTCTCGTTCATCTCGCGCAGAGCCGCCGCGTTCTTGGCACCGATCACCATGCCGCCCGTGTTACGGTCGATACGGTTGCACAGCGCCGGTGCGAAGGACTGCTCGTCCTCGGGATCGTACTCCCCGTTTTGCGCCAAATACGCCTGCAGGTGCATCAGGAGCGTATTGTCCTTGGCGCTGTCATCCTCATGCACCAGGACACCCGCCCGCTTGTGGCAAAGAATGATGTTTTCATCCTCGTACACCGCCTCGATCTTGGGTCGGATACGAGAGAGAGCGCCGGTATCCTTCTCGGGCGAGGCAAAAAACTCGTCGCGGATGTACAGCGTGATCTCGTCGCCCTCACAAAGGATGACGTTCTGCTCGGTGCGCGCACCGTTGCGCTTGATTTTTTTGGTACGGATGTACTTGTACATCAGGGAGGTCGGCAAGCCGTTTACCGCCTTGGTCAGAAACTTATCCAGCCTCTGTCCCGCATCATTTTTCTTTACTGTCAATACACGCATATAGGACCTCCGTGCCTCCAAAACATTCTCCTTATATTATACCAAAAAAAGTGGCGTTTGTAAAGTGGTATAAAAAAATTCATCAAACGCACAGATAAACGACACAAAAGAGCGCCACACCAAGATGGTGTGGCGCGAAAGTATACGAATAAAGTACCGACTACGGCATATCAAACACGATCGTATCCTCGTACGTCAGGTCGTGCTTATCAAAATACAGATAACCGAAGGTCTTTTGGACTTCATCGCTGCCGCCGGTCAGCCTTGTCAGATACATCTGCGGGTCAAGATAACGCCACGTGACGAACGCCCCGTCATTCACGAATTTCAGATCGAGAGTCGACTCGATATAATACCCCTCGGAGTATATGACCGCGACCTCCTCCAGCGTTTCGGCATCCAAAACGTGGATCGGAGCGTTTCTTTGCTCGAAATCGATGACGAGATTAGCGTTTTGGGGCACGTTGGGGGCATCCAGCGGATACGTTTGGTATTGGCGTACGCCGCGATCGTTGTAAAGCGTTAAATAATAAGCGATCACGTATTTCGGGTCGAATTCGCAATAGAAAACGTAGTCATCGTTGTACCCGAAATAAGATATGTCTTTTGCCACAAGCTTGGGCGTCGCACTTTCATCCCCTTTGATTACGCGATACAGATCGGATTTGGTAAAGATTTTGTACGGCTCCTTAC
>JAFTSR010000056.1 GCA_017467225.1 Clostridia bacterium
AGGAGTTCATCCAGTCCTCCAGCGGCATTGACAACGTGCCCTCCAAGCGCCCTGAGTTCCTCTACCGCATCCACGACACCGCCGTCTGGGCGACCAAGACGCTGCGCAACCACGTTTCTCTGTGCGTCTGGAGCGGCGGCAACGAGCTGACCGACGAGCAGGGCGTTCCCGCAACCTTCGCCGATATGAACATCGGCATGCTCTTGGGCGTGGTCAAGACCTACTCTCCCCACGTCGAGATGCTGCCCACCTCGGCCAGCGGCCCCAATGAGTTCGGTAATCCCGCCAACGTCGGCGAGAACCACGATATCCACGGCAGCTGGAAGTACATGGGCGTGGAGGGTCACTACACCTATTTCAACACCATCGACAGTATGTTCCACAGCGAGTTTGGTGTGGACGGCATGGCGTCGGTCGAAACGCTCAAGACCTTCCTGTCTGAGGAGCATCTCAAGCCGACCAACATGGGTGCTGACCACATCTGGCGCCACCACGGCGAGTGGTGGGACACCTCCTGGCGCGACAACCACATCTTTGGCGTACCCACGACGCTGGAGGAGCAGGTCACCCGTTCGCAGTTCATGCAGGCAGAGGGTCTGCGCTACGCCATTGAGGCCAACCGCCGCCGCGCCTACGAGAACAGCGGCAGCGTCATCTGGCAGGCGAACGAGCTGTATCCCAACGTATCGAGCACTTCCCTGCTTGATTACCGCATTGAGGGCAAGCCGGCGTACTTCCAGATTGCCAAGGCCTTCGCGCCGCTCAACGTCAGCTTGAAGTACGACAAGCTGGTCTACATGCCCGGTGAGATCGTCAAGGTTGAAGTGTTCGTCACGCGCGACAACGACGAGCGCGAGGTTGCGGTCACGGCCAAGAGCGGCGACGCAGAGCTTTGCGGTAAGGCGACCGTCGGCAACGGTCTCTCCGTCAGCATCGGTGTTTTGGAAATCACGGCAGGCGACAAGTTCGTCGATATCACCCTGACCGCTGAGGACGGCGAGCTGTCCTACGAGAATACCGTCCGCCTGCTCGTCAAGCAGGAAAACGGCCTGTGCTCTGACGAGGGCTTGAAGGGTTTTTATTGATTTGATTGGATAAAGGCGGGGGAGGAAAATTTTTGAAAAAATTTTCCTCCCCCGTACCCCCTCTTTCAAAAACTTTCGAAAACATTGTTGGCTAAATTTTTAGCGGTTCTGTTCTAAACGAGAAGATTGCAACAGCCTTTGGGGCCCCTACCCCAAATGACAGTTAAAAGTTAGTTCGCGTTGAGGCGGGTCGCCCGGGAGGTCGCCCCCTACGGGTTTGGAGTTCTCTCCGTACCAAGGAATAACAGCGAAGCAGCCTCCCTATAAACTTTAGGCCCATACGTACAGAATGCGCACACCCCGGGGATTCGAAAGGGGAGCGGGCTCCCCTTCGCACGTTTTCTTTGGTTCGTTTCTTTGGCGTGTGCCAAAGAAATGAACAACAACCAATTGTAGTCAGAAAACTATGTTCGCACCTTCCAAATTCCCATCCAAGGAGGTACACCACATGAAACTATTGAAAATCGAGCACCCCACCACCAAAAACGCCAAAATCTCCCGCATTCTGTTCATGGTCATGACCGTGCTTTTCGCGGTGTATATGTGCCTTCTCTGCTATAACGATTTCATCATGGCTTCGCACAGAGTGCAGATCACACAGGACGCCGGCTATGAGTTGGTTTGGAGTGGCATGTTTACGCTGGAATCCGTATTCTACCTTGCTTCGTTTATATATTATATCGCCATAACCCTCGCGATTTTTCTGCTCTGCCTGCGCACCTCCCTCGTGACCAACTGCTCCGCATTCGGCCTGAGCGTCGGCGGCGCACTGCTCTCGCTGCTGATCAACTCAGAGATCGCCGAATATATGGTCTGCAAATACAACGTGTTTTTCTTCCTGCATCATAACGATATCAACGAAAAATACATGTACCTCAAGCCTGCCCTGGTGCTTCTGACCATCGCCGCCGCAACCTATTTCCTCGTCGCCCGACTGATCGAGCACAAAAAAGCAGCCGCACAACCAATCGAATAACAACCTACATTCCCCCTTGGCAAAAGCTTGATTTCAAGGCCGCGCCAAGGGGGATACTATTATGGAAATCCGAAAAGAAACGGGGAAAATTTTTCCAAAGCTATTGACATTTTCCTTACATTGTGGTAAAATAGTATTGAAAACTACATTTAACATATTTAATAACCGTTTACAAGGTTTTTGAAAATAAAGCCACAGGAGGACGCTCCCATGAACCATCTCGCCACCGGCAAAAAAGAGCTTATTCCCGTTGTATTTTCGACGGATGACAACTATATCGCCTATCTTGACGTCGCCATCGCCTCGCTGATCGCCAATGCGTCACCTGACTACGCCTACCGTCTGATCGTCCTGAATACAGGCCTTCAACCGGAAAACATAGCCAAGGTGAAGCAGAATGAGCGTCCGGGTGTGGCGATTGATTTTGTCGATATCACACCGAGCGTAGAGCATATCAAGGCCAGCCTGAAAAATGTGTATCATTTTTCCGTGGCGACCTACTACCGCCTCTTTATCGCTTCCCTGTTTCCGCAGTACGACAAGATCATTTACCTCGACTGTGATCTGGTGGTGCTCGGAGATATTTCGCAGCTGTATCATGTCGATCTGGGCGTTAATATTTTGGGCGCAGCGCCCGAGCAGTTTGTGCAGAACACGGCAGAGTTTCGCCGCTATGCCGAGCAGGCACTCGATCTTTGCCCGGATGATTACGTCAACGCCGGCGTGCTTCTGATCAATCTGAAGGCCTTCCGCGAAAATCACATCGAGGAAAAATTCATCAATTTTATCACTCAGTATCATTTCGACCTTATGGAAACCGAACAGGCTTATCTGAATTATCTTTGAAGAGGCAAAATCCACGTTCTGCCTAACGGATGGAATAAGGAGCCCATGCCGCTCCCTTGCCAAGGGAATAAGTCGATCGTTCACTATGCGCTGTACAAAAAGCCATGGCAATACGACGATGTGATCGACGGAGAATATTTCTGGCATTACGCAAAGCGCTCTCCCTTCCAAGAGCAGATCCTCAAAGCCAAAGAAAATTTCGGTGAGGAGGAGCGCCGCATCAAGGCGGCCGTAGCCACGGAAATTTTGGAGCACGCCGATCAGATCGTCGCATCCGACTACACGTTTGCCAAAACACTACACGAAATTTGAGGTTTGTCATATGGAAAAGAACGCACACAAATTAGAGCTGCTTCGGCGCATCGCCGAGCTGGAGCAAAAGCAGCTGTGGCATCAGGATGTCGAGGACGACCCCAAGACCTACCCCCTGATGCCGGATGAGATCGATTATCTAAACGAAAAGCTGTCCAGCAAGATCAAAAATAAAATTGCCAACATCATGGGCGCGCGCTTTTTTGACAACATGATCGCCAAGCGACAGCTGATCATCAAGGAGGTGCGCGGCATTGAAAACTTTAATGCCGTACAGGGTGGCAAGCTGGTCACCTGCAACCATTTCAGCGTGTGCGACAATTACGCCGTATGGGTCGCGCTGCGCGAGCATATGCAGGGAAAAATGCTGTACAAGGTCATCCGCGAGGGCAATTACACCAATCCCCCCAAGCCCTTTGGCCTGTTTATGCGGCACTGCAACACGCTTCCGCTGTCAAGCCAGGGCGCTACCATGAAAAAATTTATGCGCGCCGTCAAAACGCTTCTGCAGCGCGGAGAGACCATCCTGATCTATCCCGAGCAGAGCATGTGGTGGAACTATCGCAAGCCAAAGCCGTTGCAGGACGGTGCATTCGCACTGGCCGTTCTTAATAAAACGCCCGTCGTTCCCATTTTCATTACCATGCAGGACAGCGACGTTCCCGACGGCGACGGCTTTTTCGTACAGGAATACACCATCCATATTCTCCCGGCGATCTATCCTGACGCCTCCCTTTCCTCGTCAGCGGCCAAACAGGCTATGAAGGAAGAAAATTATCAAGCCTGGGTCAAGGTTTACGAGTCTGTTTACCAAAAGCCCTTGGTGTACGGTGAGGATCAAGCATGAGGATGTATCTGTCTGTCATCGGCATCGCCATGCTGATCATTGCCACAGTCAATACCGTGCTGGGCGTGACCCTTTGGTATGTGGCATTGATCTCGGTCATCTGGTGCACCGCGCTGCAGTTCGCACTGGACGGCTCCATCGCCATTCTGATCAACAAAATGCCGGACGGGTGGTTTGGTGTGGACAATCGCCTGTACCGCGTATCACAAAGGGAGCGCGAACTGTACAAAAAATGGAGAGTCCGACAATGGAAGGATAAGGTATGGGAGCTTGGAGGCCTTGGCGGCTTCAGCAAAAAGAGCGTCAAAGAGCCCGGCAATCCGGCTTACGTTGAAAAATTCATCATTGAATGCAACAAGGGCGTTCTGACCCATCGGCTTTCCTATCCCGCCGGCTTTTTGGCCATGCTGACGCTGCCGGGCCTCTGTTCTTTGACGATCGCGCTGCCCGTCGCGCTGGTCAATCTGTATCTGAACATTCTGCCGACACTGGCGCTGCGCTATAATACGCCCAAGCTGCACATCATGCTGCAGCGTTTGCGCGAGGTGCAGAATACAAACCATGCCAGTTGACACGAAGAAAAGCAGAGCTTAGGAATGATCTCACAAGAAGATTTGGGTTTCCCGTAGGGGCGATCACTATTTGCCCACATGAAAGCGCAAAAAATTTACCCCGACAGATTTTTTTGCATCTGCCGGGGCGTTTAATTCTATTCGATCATTTGAAATTTGATGGCTTACTTTAGTTTCCCCAATTTTGCCGTGTTTGCAATCACGATCAGTGTCGTTTCCTTATCAAGTACCTGCTCAGGGTTGATATTTACGTTAACCTTATCGCCCTTCTTGATGGCAACAATATTGAAGCCGTATTTTTTGCGGAGATTCAATTCGATTAAGTTCTTTCCGCACCACTCGTCTTTAACGTCGATCTCAACCATTGATACGTCCTTAGACAGAGAGATCATATCGATAAAGCCCGAGCTTAAGAGATTCTTGGCAAGACGGATGCCCGACTCATTCTCGGGAAATACCACTTGATCTGCGCCCACACGAAGCAATATTTTTTGCTGCATTTCATTGGCACATTTTGCGATAACGGTTTTTACGCCTGCCTCCTTGCAAAGCGTGACCGCCATGACGCTTGCTTCAAGATTGCGTGCCAGACAAACGATAACGG
>JAFTSR010000057.1 GCA_017467225.1 Clostridia bacterium
CACCTGAATCAGATTGGTAGATCGGTTTCCAGAGGTAGTGCCTACATAGCCCAGAGTCTTGGGATAAAAGCTTGCGAACTTCTGATAGACATTCAGTGAGGCGTTGAGCGTCGAGGAAGAGGATCCGGAACGCGCCCAGTGCATGTAGCAATATACATCCGCTTGGGGCGCGTGACTGTCGATACAGTCTAGCATGTATTCGGTTGCAGCCTCTAATTTGTAGAATTTTTGGTCGGTTCCTGCGGGGTAGGGAACGGCCTCTTGCTCGGTGGAGAAATTGATATCGTACGGCTGTAGCGTCACAACATCCCAATCTGTCCACGCCAGGGCGTTTTGGGTGGTGGAGGAGCCATGGCGCGTCCAAACGTTGCTCTCGGGCGTTATCACATAGAAGGAAGCTGCGTTGGTTTTTTGCTCGGTTTGGGTTGCAAACCAATGTACACCCTTGCCGCCGCTGTAAAGCAATCCCAGGGTGATTTTGATATCCTCACCCAGCATATTTTGTAAAATGTGATACAGCTGGCTTTGCGTCATGCCGCTTCCGCAGCTGGAGGCATCCTCAGAAAAGCTATTGCCGATCAAAAGAATTTTAAATTCGTTATCCGCAAGCATCCAGTGATAACCCTTTGCAGGAATTTCTGCTTGCTCCAGCAGCACCTCGCCACACATTGCACAATGGCTGCCGGCGGTTTTGCCTGGACGTACAGAATTTGCCTTGATGCCGGGGTCGACTACCTCATCGTGACCGAGAGCCTCTACGGTGGTCTGTTCCACGAGCACTTTGTCGCACTTTGTGCAATGCATGCCCTCACTCAGACCGTTTTGTGTGCAGGTGGCGGGAATGGCCGCGTCTATGACAACGGTGTGTCCCAGCGTGCCGCCCTGCAGCAGCTTGACGTCGGTGCTGTTGATATCACCGTCCCGGTTGATATCGAGTTTTTGTTTGATTTTTTCATCGACTGTCGTTATTTTTCCCTTGGTGTAGGCGTTCAGAAGGACAATGTCGGCGATGGAAACTCGCCCGTCGCCGTTGATGTCGCCGGTGAGCGTATCACTTTGGGTCGGCTCTTGCGCATACACCGCGCAGGTGAAAACGCAAAGCAGTGCGAGGAAACATATCAGAAATGTCGCTTTTTTCATGGTTCATTCCTCCAAATCGGTACCATGTTTGAGTGTCAAATCCATTATAGCACAAATCGGAAGAATTTGCAAGGGATTTTGCTTTTTTGGGGGAGAAGGTGTTCTTTTTTTGGAAAATTTTTTGTCCAAGTTCTTGAAAGAGGGGAGCGCGAGGGGGGAAAACTTCTTTTAAGAAGTTTTCCCCCCTCGCATAAAAATCACTTCACCCTCGCCTCTGAGCCGTCCAGGGCGCGGATGGTGGTTTGGTAGTATTTCTCCTGAAAATACACGGCGCGTGCCATCTCCTCGGCACAAAAGCTCACGCCTTCGGGCGCCATGATCAGTTTGTCCTCCACGTCGTCCGCGCGGTAGACGATGCCGACAATGCGCCCGGTGTAGACCGAGACGGGCTGGTCGACACCGACCAAAAATACGTCGAGCTCCTCGCCGTCGCCGCCCAGCACGCCGGGAATGAAGCCGTAGTTGATGGGGTAGAGCAGCGCCTTCTCGCCCTTGTGATGCTCGTAGCCGATCGGACGGTCGATCTCAATGGTGACGGTTTTTCCTAAATATGATTCCACCTGCGCGTGGCGCTCTTGCAGCGTCATGGTGCCGTTTTCGTTGCTCATGATGAACTCCTTTTGTGGGTGATGCTTCATTATACCACGATTTCCCGGATGATACAAGTCCCTTTTTCAAGTTTTTTGAAGGGAGCGCGAGGGTAATGTCATTCTGTTAAGCCTCCCCTTGGGGGGAGGTGGCGGCGTAGCCGGCGGAGAGGGGGATTTCTGCCCTCTCACCCGCCCCTGGGCGGGAGCTCTCCCGAAGGGAGAGCCTTTTCATTAACTTCATGACATTGAGCGCGAGAGAAACTTTTATTCACAAAAGTTTCCCTCGCATAATGTTGTTCGCTATTATCTTAACGCTTAGTATCCCTTGCGAACGGTGTGTATTTTTCAATGATGGCCTTGAACCAGGCTTCCTCACGGACACGGTCATAGATTTCCGACTCGCGGATGCAGTTGAGCTCGCGCTGAACATCGTTACATTCATATCCGCTGGAGACCTCGGATCGTTCAAAAGGGTGATTCTTTACCAGATACGAGGTGTGAATGGTCTTCTCAGGGAGATCATCGTAAGCCTTGGCGTGTGAAAGCCGGAGGTCGAGATATTTTGCACAGTTTGCGTCGTCGCCTTCGCGGCAGTAGCGAGCGGAAATATATCCGTAAGCCTCAGCCAGGTAATAGTGGCAAAAACCATAATCCTCTTCGTCATAAATCAGCTTGATAAATTCGACCGACTTTTGATGAATACGGATCGCTTCTTGATTCGTCGGCGCATAAAACGCGCAGTTTCTGATCTGTACGTAAATATCCGTGCTGTCGTTATAAAGACTCTCACGTGCGTATTTCCACCATTTTTCACTGCCGCGGTCGTAAAACTCTCGCATTTCCTCGGCTTGTAATGCGTCCGGCAAAAGATGGATGTATTCCAGGGCTTTTTCCTTATCGCCCGATAGATTGTAAATCCCGCTGAGCAGACTGATCGCGTCGTATCGAAGCTGCTCGTCAAAGCGTTCTTTGAGGATACGCTCGCATAGGGTAATCAGCTCATCCTTATGTGGGACCTTCGGATGATCCTCCGTTAACTCGCCCTTTTCCTTCTTATCCCAGTGTTCTTCCCAGAAATATGGGTCCCAGTATAGCATCCAAATATAATTTTGCAAGATCTTATCCTCGTTAGGATAATCTTTATATGCCTTGCATATGAAATCAAATTTTTCTTTTTCCTTGCCAAGATTTGACAGTCTGTGGAATTCCTCTATGATCTCATCAACTTTTGCCTGCTTTTTGGCAAGATCAACGCCCAAAAGTTCATCTGTGGTTACATTGAAAAAGTTTGCAAGCAGGGGGAAAAGTGTGATGTCGGGAAGGGAGGCACCCGTTTCCCATTTGGAAATTGTCTGATAAGACACATTCAGCCGTTCGGCAAGCTCCTCTTGCGTTAAGTTCATTTTTCTGCGCAATGCTTTGATTCTGTTACCAAAATTTTTCATGGAAGTTCTCCTTTGATACAATTTGTTTCCTCGAGGTTGACTTCATTATACCATGTTTTTCAAAAATGTACAGATAAAGCTACGCGAATTGTTTTCAACTGTCGTTAGAATTTTCGCACGTCGTGCGAGGTGTCCGGCTTTCATCAAATCATTCAAGTTTTTTGAAGGGAGCGCGAGGAAGTGTCATTCCTTTAAGCCTCCCCTTGGGGGGAGGTGGCGGCGTAGCCGGCGGAGAGGGGGATTTCTGCCCTCTCACCCGCCCGGGGCGGGAGCTCTCCCGAAGGGAGAGCCTTTTCATTAACTTCATGACATTGAGCGCGAGGGAAACTTTTGTTTACAAAAGTTTCTCTCGCATACCTCATTCCTCCACTCGCACGTCCTCGCAGCCCTCCTGCGTCAGCTTTTCAATGGCAAAGGGGCCGACCCAGAGATTGTCGCGGATGTCGACGTTTCGGCTGTGGGAGAGCTTGATCAGATGCTCGCCCGGGTGCCATTTCTCGGCGCAGGTGCTTCTGTAGATGCGATTGTCGCAGAAGGTCAGACCGTCGGTGGAGAAGGCATACAGCACCGGTGTGTCGGGCGTGTCAAATACGTTGTGATGAATGCGAATGTTCTTGTGGTAGGGCGCTTTGACGTCCGGCGCGGGAACGACGGGACAGATGCTGATCATGCCCTCGCAGAACTGATACATGGAGCTCAGACATGCGTCGGTAAACACGTTGTCGCAGATCTCCACGTCGTGGCACTCGCCCGACTCAAACCAGTAGTTGGAGTCACCCGCCACCAAAATGGCCGAGCCGGAGGACTGAAACACGTTATGGGCAATCCTGACTTTTTTTGGCGTGGAGACCAGAACGCCTCTGGCGCGGCAGCTGCCAAAGCGGTTGTGGGTGCAGATGAACGCCGCTGTGTGGGTCAGATTGTCCAGCGAAAGTCCCGCGGGGTCCTGTGCGCGGATGGACTCGTCCACATCCTTTTGGAAGGTGAGCAGAAATTCCTCGTTGCTCTCAAGGCGATAGGATGCCGCCGTGGCATGGGCGACCGGTGTCATGTGGCGGCGCTCGATAAAGACCATCTCGTCTCCGTCCTCAGCCCAGTAGGCAAACGCGCAGGCCTGGTGGTGCATGTAGCGGCAGCGCAGCGTCCGCGCGTCCAGCCACTCCACGCCCGTAACGCAGCAGCCGTGCACGTTGATGGGATCGTCCATCAGTCCCGTGAAATTGCATTCTGTGATGGTCACCGTGCCCGAGCAGCAGGTGACGTGCATGCCGTCATCGCGCCCGTTGGCGACCTTGCGACCTGCCGCCACGTTGGGAAGGAAGTGCACACGGCGATAGGTGAGGTCCTCACAGAACTGCGCAAGGCACCCAAGTCCCCCACAGCTGTGCACCGTTACGTCCTCGACGGTGAGGTTTTTGCATTTTTCCGTGAAGATGCCGGCGTGCTGCCGCGCGCCGTGGCGCAGCACAATGATATTTCCGACGGCGGTGTCCGGATGGTTGGCCTCAAAGCGGTAGATGTCATCTCCAAGCGGCTCGATCAGCTTGCCAAAGCCAAAGCGGTCGCCGCTGCCGCGACGGATGGCGCGCGTTTGCTCGTCGTATTGAATGACCCACCAAAGAAAGGGCGACCATTCGTCCGCGCCGATGTCAAACTCCAAAATGCCGTCCCGTACACGGTGCGGATAGATACTGCTGTCGATTTTCAGATCGATGGTGGTGTCGGTGAACGCCGTCACGATGCCCTCGGCAACCAGCGGCTTCTCCCAGTCGATGACAAAATTTTTGATCTCGACGTTCTCGCAGAAAAGCAGCGTGATCGCCTGCATCTGACCGCTGCACAGAAGGCGCGTGACCTTTTTGCCCTCTTTTTTGCCAAGCAGACGGACGTTTTTCATGTTTTCGAGCAGCACACCCAGCCGCCTTGTCGGCAGCACGTCGGTGTTGGATAGGCGGATGTCGCGCAGAATTTTTGGAGAAAAATAATAATCGCCCGCCTCGAAAATAAATTCGGTGTCAGTGGGGTGCTCACCAAGCAACTCAGCCAGCGCCAGTGTGCATTCCGTGCCCGGAAGGATGCCGTGATCCTTCAAAATGACTTGCGTCATGTTTTTGTTACTCAGCATATTTTCTGATATACTCCGCAACCTGCGCGGCGCAGCGGCGATTGCCCTCGGCGGACAGGTGAAGTAGGTCCTCGCACTTGTAGCGGCGGTTGTCCTCCATGCACAGCGCGTACAGATCGTTGACCACCACGCCCATCTCCCCCATCACCTCCAGCGCAGCGGCGTTATACTCCTTGACCCATTCGTTGGAATAATGGATGGACGCGGCAATGCCGGTGTTGTCCTCGGTCTCTCCTGCCTCAAAGATGGGAACCGTGGTAGCGAAGACAACCTTGGCTCCGCAGCCCTGGCACAGCGCGACAATGCGACGCAAAAAGCTCTGATATTCCGGCACGGGATGGATCGCCTCGGTCATGGGCGTCTCAATGTTCATATCCCAGTAGCCATTGTTAAAGTGCACCAGTG
>JAFTSR010000058.1 GCA_017467225.1 Clostridia bacterium
CATTTCTTTGGTTCACCCCAAAGAAACGAACCAAAGAAAACGTGCATAGGGGGAAGTATCCCCCTATGTACCCCCTCGGTTTGTGCGCGTTTTGGCCGTATGGGCCTAAAGTTGTTAGGGAGGCGGCTTCGCAGAAGCCGCGATGTTTGGCGGTTTCGCTTGCGAAATGCCGCCGCTTTGGCGGCAAGACAAACTCGCTGTTTCGACGCAGTCGAAACATTGCTTCGCTGCTATCCCTTGGTGCGGTGGAAATGCTGAAGGCGGTAGGGGCAACCATTTCGGCGTAGCCGAAATATTTGGTCAGCCCACTCCGACGCAAAACATTTTTTATCTTTCTTATGGGGCAGGGGCCCCATATAGACGATGTTGTCGGATTGTTCAGAACCGAACCGCTAAAAAATCAATCTACCCCTATGATCAAAGGTTTTTGAAAAGGGGGCGCGGGGGAGAAACTTTTTCTCAAAAAGTTTCTCCCCCGCATTTCTTTTATTTAATTTTTACGTCTTCTTTACCGTTACCTTGTGGCAGCGTGGGCAGGTAACGTCGATTTTGCCCTTACCGCGGGGCACGCGCAGGATGGCGCGGCAATGCGCACAATGGAAATACTTGTGCGTCTTGCGGTCGCGGTGCTTGTTTTTTTGCAGCTTGAAAAAGTTCTTGGGCTTGGCCATGATGCGCAGATAACGCTCACGCTCCCGTCGTCGCGCCGCGAGGTTGCGGGAAAGCGAGCGGAAAGCCGTCCAGACGAGCAGCAGCGCGCCGACAAAATACAGAAACCAAAGCACGCGAAAGCCCGAGAGCAACAGGCAAACCAACGCCGCTCCCATCAAAAATATCGTCAGCTCATCCGAGCCATATCTTCCATACATGAACCGCTGCAGGCGGGATGCCAGGCGGGCGAAAAAATTTCTCATACCGTAATCATGCCTCCGTTGGTGTATCGGTGCGGCGGCTGCCGCGCAGCACTTTGACCTTGTTACGCTATTATACACCCAAATTATAAACAGAATGAAAACAAACACCATCTTTTTTGTGATTTTTCAAAGAATTTTTTTGAATTTTTCATCACAAAGAGAAAATCTTTCAAAACGACTTGAAAAAACGGGCTGCCTGTGGTATAATAAACCACATTACGGGGTTTTGGATGTCCCGGCCCGGGAAAAAGGAGGAGGTCGCCATGCCGTTATCTGCAAAATTTTGCCGCAGGCAGCTGGAGCTGATACAGCCGCTGCTCAATGCAAGCTCGCTGGAAAGTGTCCGTCGCGGACAGGATAAGGTGGGCGCGCTGATGGCGGCCACCAATCGAAAAAAGGTCAGCGTGCAGCAGATCAGCGCCGGCGGCGTTCCGGCGGCCATGATCACGCCGCGCGACGAGACCCGTCGCGGCGTCATGCTTTATCTGCACGGCGGCGGCTACTGCTGCGGTGAGGCGGAGTACGTCACGGGTGTCGGCTCGACGCTGGCTGCCGAGTACGGTATCCGTACGCTGGCTCCTGCCTATCGCCTGGCGCCTGAGCATCCCTATCCGGCCGCGCCCGACGACGCCATGCGCGCCTACCGTTATCTTTTGGCCGAGGGCTATACCAGCTCGGAGATCGTGCTGTGCGGCGAGAGCGCCGGCGGCGGATTGCTCTTTACCCTGTGCCAGCGATTGCGCCGCGAGGGCTTGCCGCCTCCGGCAGGTCTGATCGCCATCTCGCCGTGGAGCGATCTAACGGCCTCGGGCGCCTCCTACCGCGAAAATGAGAAAAAGGATCCGTCGCTGACCTTGGCGCGACTGTCCGGCTTTGCCGACGCCTATACCACTGACCGCCACAATCCTGAGGTTTCGCCGCTGTTTGCCGAGCTTCGCGGAACGCCGCGCACCCTGATGTTCGTCGGCGGTGACGAGATCATGCTGGACGATGCGCGCCTTTTGCACGAGGCACTCTTGCGCGACGGCGTGCGCAGCGAGCTGATCATAGCGCCCGATATGTGGCACGCCTATATCCTTTATCGGGTTCGTGAGCGGCAGGAGGATATCACACGCATCCATGAATTTCTGAACGAAATTCTGCCGCGGCCGCATAAGCTGCGCTGGATGCGCCTGGATAACGCCGCCAAAATTTATCCCGCTGCGCGCAATCGCAACTGGAGCAACGTGTTCCGTCTCTCCGCGACCATGCACGAGCCGGTCAACTGCGAGATATTGCAGTCGGCGCTGGACGTGACGGCACGGCGGTTTCCGTCCATGTCGGTGCGGCTTTGCACCGGTGCCTTCTGGTATTATTTGGAGGAAATTTCCGCCGCACCAACCGTCGGCAAGGACTATTGCTATCCGCTGCGACGCATGGGGCGAAGGGAAACGCGCCGTTGTGCCATCCGCGTGCACGTGTACGGCTGCCGCATTGCACTGGAGATTTTTCACTCGGTGACCGACGGCACGGGCGGCATGATTTTTCTCAAATCTCTGCTGGCCGAATATATCGAGCAGCGCTACGGCATCGCAATTCCGAACGAGTGCGGCGTGCTTGACCGCCGCGAAATACCGCGCGAGGCCGAGCTTGAGGACAGCTTCCTCAAATACAGCGGTGACGTGTCCATTCCGCGCGATGATACCGATGCCTACGCCATTCGCGGCAAGCGCGAGGCAGGGAATATGCTACATCTGGTTTGTTGCAACTTCCGCGTGGACGAGGTGCGCGCGCTGGCCAAGCGGTATGGCGTCAGCGTGACGGTGCTGTTCTGTGCTATGATGATGCAAGCACTTTTGCAGTTGCAGGAGAAGCAGGTCGAAAATATCCG
>JAFTSR010000059.1 GCA_017467225.1 Clostridia bacterium
ACCGCCAGGCACACATCACCTTCCCCCACGCCACCGCTGACGGTCGTTATTTCAACTGGATGGAGGGCGCGCACGACGGCCAGCGCATGAAGGCCTACCGCTTTGACGTGCAGACGGGCGAGTGTATCCTCATGGCGGATCGCCACTTCTCGCACCCCTTCCCCGATATGGGTCACGCCATGCTCTCCCCCACCGATCCCGATATGCTGTTCTTCTGCCACGAGGGCATCACGCAGTACGTTTCCAACCGCCTTTGGATGCAGCGCCTGGGCGAGAAGCCCTACAACATCGCCAAGCAGAAGCTCAACGCCGATGGTGACCTGGGCGACTGCTACGGTCACGAGTGCTGGGCGCCCGACGGCAAGGGTCTGTATTTCGTCAAATACTCCTGCGCTCCCGAGCCTCCCCGCGGCGTTTGCTACGTCGATGCCGTCAGCGGCGAGGCCGAACTGCTGTTCTCCAAGTACCCCTACTGGCACGTTTCCTGCTCGCCCTGCGGCAAGAAGCTGGCCTCGGATACCCAGAGCCGCGGATTTTCCGGCGTCTGCCTGATCGATCTTGCGACCGGCGAGGAGGATATGCCCATCCAGGCG
Organism: Clostridia bacterium; assembly: GCA_017467225.1. The sequence goes on from JAFTSR010000059.1 coordinate 594, forward strand.
GCTACCACCTGGCAGCATCCCTGCCATCCGCATCCGCAGTACAACTTTGCCGGCGACAGACTGACCTTCCACGAGGCCTACGAGGGCAATTGCGCCGTTGGCGTGCTGGCTCTTGACGGCATCCGCGTTCTGCCCTGGAACTGATCCCGATCGCATGGCGGCGCGGTTCCTTCCGAGTTGCGCCGCAAAAACAATATTAACGGTTGACTTTCTATAACTTGCGGTTGATTTGCAAAGCATATCAACTACTGTCAGAAAAAGGAGAAAATTATGTTAGAGCTTCGAAACGATTTGGAAAAGCAGCTGTTTGCGCTGGAGGTTCAGGGCATGGACGAGCGATACGATGCCGCCGTTCGTATGTGCCGCGCCTGGCGAGGAAAAAACGGCTATCACAGCCGCCTGTCCGAGTGTGAGGTGCACCCCATCCGCGACGCTTTTTGCTACGCGTATGCGCTGCTCAACCGCGACGGCGAAGGAGATCGCGCACGCGCACATGATCTGTTGTACCGCGTCATTCCGCTGCAGGACATCAATCCCGCCCGTCCGACCTACGGCATCTGGCAGTATTTTTTAGAGGAGGACTTGGAGGAAATGAACCCGCCCGACTGGAACTGGGCGGACTTCAACGGCAAGGCACTGCTGCAGATGCTGGCAGAGCACGCTGACAAGCTGAGCGACGACATCAAGGCGCGCATGAAGGACAGCGTCTGCCACGCCTGCCGCGCCATCATCAAGCGCGACGTCCAGCCAAACTACACCAACATCTCGGTCATGGGCGCTTACGTTACGCTTTACGCCGGAGAAATGTTCTCCGTGGTTGATTTTTTCAACTACGGAAAGAAAAGATTGCAAAAGCTGCATCAATACAACATCTCCCACGGCAGCTTTTCGGAGTTCAACAGCCCGACCTACACCTTTATTTGCCTGGAGGACCTGTCCCATCTGGAGGCGGATATTCACGATGAGGAATGCAAGCGTCTGGCGCACGAGCTGTCCGATCTCGCCTGGGAAACGGTGGCTCTGCACTATCACGCAGCCACAGGACAGCTGGCAGGTCCCCATGACCGCGCCTACGCCATGATGCTCTCAAACAGCACCAAGCTGTCCATCGAGCGCGCGCTGGATTACAAGATCCGTCTGATCGACGATTACGGCGCCTTTACCTCCAAAAATATCGGCGACGCGCATTTCACCGTTCCCATGCGTTGCCCGGAAAAGTGGCTTCCCTATTTCCTTGGCAGCGTCTACGAGGACGGCAAGCATGAGCGCATCATCGATCAGACCTTCGCGCCCGGTCGCATGGCTTACACCTACATGACCGACGCCTACACGCTGGGCTCGCTGCACCGCGAGTGCGCCTGGAACCAGCACCGCAACGTGCTTGGCTATTTCGGCACGGTGGACGCTCCCATCGCCCTCAATCTCAAGTGCCTGCACGACGGCTGGGACTACTGCTCGGGGCTGATGAACACCGTGCAGGATCGCGGTCGAGTGCTGTCCACCATGGCATTTGCCACCAACGGTGGCGACACGCACGTCTGCCTTGACATGGTCAAGGATGCCAAAATCCGCGCCAAGGATTTCCGCGTTCGCTGCCTTTTTGAGGGTGCGACTGCGCATCTGGACGCCGTGCAGACGGGCGAGCACACCTTCCTTGTGACGGATCGCACAGGCGGCGTGCGCGTGGTTGTGGACTTCCCTTACGCGGTCTTCGGGCAGCTTCCGGTGCGCTTTGAGGTGACGCGAGGTGAGCGCATGCTGGGCATTGACGCGGTGCTGCACAGCGGCGAGCAGGCCGAGATCGACTTTGGCACGATGGCCGAGGCGATCATTGTTACCTCGAT
>JAFTSR010000060.1 GCA_017467225.1 Clostridia bacterium
CCTTTATCCGCATTCAGCGGTTCCCTCCATACTCAATTACCTCAAGCAACACTATAAGGAGGCAACCCTGCAGAGCGTGGCCAAGGCATTTAATTATTCTCCGTCCTATGTCAGCCGATTGATTAAGGCTCAGACACAAACAAATTTCGTTTCTATTCAGCGTAGACTTAAAATCAACGAGGCTTGCCGCCTCCTTAAGGAGACCGAGCTTTCGGTGTCAGACATCAGCGCGGAGGTCGGCTTTGAGAGCTGCAGCTCCTTTTACAAGGCGTTTATGGCGCAGACGGGACATACACCCAGTGCTTACCGCATTTCTTAGCTCATGTGTTTGAAAAGAGCAAAACAAGCAAGTCAATTTTTCAGCAGTAATTTCTTGATATTATTTGTTGTGTTGCTATTGAGCAGGGTAATAGAAAGTGATAGCAATGCAGTAGAAAGCGTATAAATCAAATTCGATTTAGTTTGAAGTTGGCTCACCAATACAAAAGCACCGATGCAATCGCATCGGTGCTTTTGTATTGGTGCCCCGTACGAGGAATCTCACCCGGCAATGCAAGCGAGCGAAATCTCGCCGCAGGCGAGATTCCCGTACTTTGCATTGATTCTTGAAAAAAATCTCACCCGGCGAGACGAGCCGCAGGCGAGATTCCCGTGTGTCGATTTGGCTTGGCGTTGGTTACGCCGGAATTTGCGGTGAGCTCATTTATAAATTGTGCTGGAGAATCAGCGAGGCGTATTTCCACAGTTATTTCGAACCCGTTTTTCTTACGGTTTTGAATTTAGCATGACTATTTTCACCAAACGTCTATCCTCTCTCCCTTGACGCCTGTTTAGCGTTTGTGTTACAATATTCATATACTCTGCGTGTGCGAAAGGAGATACCCATGAAGCTGTGCGACATTCATCTGCGCGATCCTTTTATTCTTGCCGAGAACGGCGTATATTATCTTTACGGTACTCGCCGAGGCCCTGCCACCAAGGTCATTCCGTGGACGGGACTGGACGTTTATACCTCGACTGATCTTGTCGAGTGGAGTGAGCCGCACGAATGCTTTACCCGCCCTGCGGACTTTTGGTCGGATCGCGACTTCTTCGCTCCCGAGGTTTATCACTACGGTGACGCTTACTATATGTTTGCCAGCTTCCGCAGCGAGACGCATCTGCGCTGCTCACAGATTCTCAAGGCCGATAGCCCCATGGGTCCGTTTTTGCCTTTTTCCTCAGGGCCTATCACGCCCGAGGATTGGGTTTGTCTGGATGCGACCTTTTACGTGGATGAGCAGGGAACTCCCTGGACGGCGTTTTGCCATGAATGGACGCAGGTTGGCGACGGCACGATTGAGATCATGCCCTTGACCGCAGACCTGACCGCGCCGGCGGGAACGCCCGAAACCGTGGTTCGAGCGGGAGACGCCGAGTGGTCGTATTCGTTGGTGGATCCCACTTCGCGCAACTACGTTACTGACGGCCCGTTTTTCCGCAAGGGCAAAAACGGTAAGCTGTATATGCTTTGGTCGGGATTTCACGCAGGTCCTCAGTATTGGTACGTACAGGCGCTTGCCATCAGCGACAGCGGTGATATCCGCGGCCCCTGGCGTCACGCCGATCAATTTATCTACGACGAGGACGGCGGACACGGCATGATCTTTGACGGCTTTGACGGAAATCTGTATCTGGTCTTGCACAGTACCAACGTCAATCCCAACGAGCGCCCGAGGCTCTTCAGAATCAAGGAGACCGACGACGGCTTTGAGATCGTCGCGCGTGTGGAGTCGTAAAGACAATAAAAATGAACGGGTAGTCCTTGCGGACTACCCGTGTTGTGTTATTCCTGCTTGCTGCGCTGACTCTGAGCTGCTGCGCGGTAAGTGCCCTCGGTCTTGGCACATTCCTCCGCCCAAAGCTGTGCCTGGCGGTCGTAAACTGCCTGCGGAATATCCGGAGTGCCGGCAGACATGGTGGGCCACAGCATATCGCCTGCTGCTTTAGGGTCGGCGCATGCGGTATCGTTTCTCCAAATATCGCGCTCTTCCTTATTGCGCAGGTTGGGGATCTTGACGGTAATGCCGCCTGCCAGAATGGATCTGTATGCAAACAGACCGGGCAGGAACATATCCAGCGCCTCGTAAACGTCGATGGTGTCGGCGTTTTTGTCGCCCAGTATCTTGTTGATGAAGTAGTACATGGAATAGAAATCGGAGCCGCCGTGACCAAAGCCCTCAGCTCTGTCCGTCATGCCGTGATCGGGGAAGTAGGAGCGCAGCGAGCCGGTTTCGTAGCCGCCGTCGTATTCATCCTTGTTGACGTAGATCTTGGCGATATGTCCGTCCATAGCGTCCTCGCGGCCGCATTCCATTCTGCCCTTGGAGCCGTACATGGTGTACC
>JAFTSR010000061.1 GCA_017467225.1 Clostridia bacterium
GCTGGTTCTGGTTGATTATTTCCAGCTTAAGGTGCCGGAGCTTTACAATCTGATCGTCAACGGTATGAATGACGGTGCCGTGCTTATAGACGGACAAACGGTTCCGTTTGATATGAACGTATTGCTCGATCATATCTGTCGTCCTTTGATCGTGATCATTCTTTTGATGGTCCTCGGTCGCTTTTTGTGGCGTATCTGCTTCTTCAATGCAGGCATTAAGGTCGAGACCGACCTGCGCGGCAAAATGTTCGATCATTGCAAGAGTCTACCTCAGGAATATTACCAGACCAACAAGGTCGGCAATCTGATGTCGCTGTTTACCAACGACCTTGAAACGGTACAGGAATGTTTTGGTTACGGCGTTATGACGCTTTCCGATGCGCTGCTGCTCGGTTCGTTTGCCATTGTGAAAATGTGGCGCATGAACGCAACGCTGACGCTGTTTTCTCTCATTCCCATGGCGCTGCTGCTGGCGGTCGGTACGCTGGTCGGCAAGTATATGATGATGAAGTGGGAGGAGCGCCAGGCGGCATTCTCCGAGCTTTCCGATTTTGCCCAGGAAAACTTCTCGGGTATCTCGGTCGTCAAGGCGTTTGTCAAGGAGTTCCTTGAGCTGATGGCGTTCCGCCGTCTGAACAAAAAGAATGAGGACGTCAACGTCGCCTTTACCAAAATGTCCACGCTGCTGCACATCTCGGTCACGCTGTTCGTCGAGTCGGTCATCTGCATCATTCTCGGCTATGGCAGCTACCTTGTCAAGCAGGACGTGTTCAACGCCGGTCAGCTGGTTGAGTTTATCGGCTATTTTACCGCCATCGTCTGGCCCATCATGGCCGTAACCGAGCTGATCGATATGACCTCGCGCGGCGCCGCCTCTGTCAAGCGCATCCGCGAGCTGCTGGATGCCGAGGTGACCGTCTGCGACCGCGAGGACGTGCAGGACGTGCAGGTGCTCACGGGCAAGATCGAGGCGTCGCACCTGACCTTCCGCTATCCCGACGGCGATTATGATGCCCTCTCCGACGTCACCTTTACCATTGAGGCGGGTGAGAACGTCGGTATCGTCGGTAAGACCGGCTGCGGCAAGACCACGCTGGTCGATCTGATCCTGCGTACCTACAACGTGCCCGACGGAACGCTGTTCCTTGACGGTCACGACGTCAACGATATTCCGATCCATACCGTGCGTGAAAACGCCGCCTACGTTCCGCAGGATAACTTCCTGTTCAGCGACACCATCGAGAGCAACATCGCCTTTGCTACGGTAGAGAGTGATGAGAGCATCGAGCACAGCGTCGTCGAGCAGGCTGCAACACTTGCCGACGTTCACGATAACATTATGGACTTCCATGAGGGCTACGCCACGGTGCTCGGCGAGCGCGGCGTGACCGTCTCGGGCGGTCAGAAGCAGCGCATTTCCATTGCCCGTGCGCTGATGAAAAATGCGCCCATTCTCATCCTGGATGACTCGGTCAGCGCCGTAGACACCAAGACGGAGAAAAAGATCCTCGGTCACCTGAGAGAAACGCGCCGCGGCAAGACGACCATTCTGATCGCACACCGCATCTCGACGGTCGAGGATATGGACAAGATCTTGTTCCTTGAGGACGGCCGTCTGGTCGACTTCGGAACCAATGCCGAGCTTTTGGAGCACTGCGAGGGCTACCGCACGCTGGTCAGCCTGCAAAAGCTGGACGAGCAGGAGGGAGGCGAGAGAGATGCGTGAGTATTATCCTTTACTGTTTGTCGGTGCTGTGATCGGCGTCTTTTCCATTGTGTTCGCCGTGGCGTATGCCATGATGAAGGACAAAAAGACCGCCATCGGCTTTGAGCGTAACATGAAGGACGGCGAGATCATCCGCCGCCTGCTCAAGTACGCGCGCCCCTATGTGTGGAATTTCGTTCTGGTCGGCGTGGTTATGCTGCTGTCCATCTCGTATGATATTCTCTCTCCGCTGATCATCTCCGATATTGAGGAGCTGATTACGTCCGAGTTTGAGATGAAGGACATTCTGATCCGCGTCGGCGTGTATGCGTCCATTCTGATCGTATCGCTTGTGAGCATGTACGTGCAGGCGATCGTGCTGCAGAAGACGGGACAGAAGATCATTTCCGCGCTGCGCGAGGATCTGTTCACTCACATTGAGAGCCTGTCGCACAACCAGCTGCATCAGACACCCGTCGGCAAGCTGGTCACCCGTGTCACCAACGACACCGGCTCCATTTCCATCATGTTCACGCACATTCTGGTCAATCTGATCAAGAATATTTTCGTCATCATCGGCGTGCTTGCCGCCATGCTGCTGCTCAACTACGCGCTGACGCTGATGATCCTTTGCTTTGTACCCTTTATCGTTCTGTTTACCGTGATCTTCCGTAAGTTCTCCCGCCGCGCCTATCGCCGCGTCAAAGACGGAACGACGGACATCAACACCTTCCTCTCGGAAAACCTTTCCGGCATGAAGATCATTCAGATCTTCAACCGTGAGGAAAAGAAAAAACGCGATTTCGACAAAAAGAACCGCACGCTGGGACGTGCCAAGGAGCAGGAGATCTTTGTCTTCGGCGTCTTCCGCCCCATGGTGTATATGCTGTATATCTCTACGGTGCTCTGCCTGTTTTATCTGGGTGCCAAGGGGCACATTCAGCAGACCAGCTTTATGGGACAGACCATCGACGCGGCTACCGTCGTTGCGTTCTATATGTACATCAACAAGTTCTTCAACCCCATTCAGAATCTTGCCGAGCAGTTCAACCGTCTGCAGTCGGCATTCGCCTCGGGCGAGAAGATCTTTACCATCTTTGACATTGTGCCCGAGGTCGTGGACGAGCCCGATGCGATCGAGCTTGAGACGGTAGAGGGCAACATCGAGTTCCGCGACGTTTGGTTCTCCTACGTTCCGGACGAGTGGGTGCTCAAGGGAGTATCCTTCAAGATCAACGCCAAGGAAACGGTTGCCTTCGTCGGCTCGACCGGCTCGGGTAAGACCACCATCCTCTCGCTGATCTGCCGTAACTACGATATCCAGAAGGGTCAGATCCTGATCGACGGCATTGATATCCGCAAGATCAAGATCAGCTCGCTGCGTCGCCACTTCGGACAGATGCTGCAGGACGTTTTCCTGTTCTCCGGCACCATTCGCTCCAACATCGTGCTGCGTGACGAGAGCATCACCGACGAGGAGGTCATGCAGGTCTGCCGCTACGTCAACGCCGATCACTTTATCAACAAGCTGACGCGCGGCTTGGACGAGGAGGTGCGAGAGAGAGGTAACAACTTCTCCGCAGGACAGCGCCAGCTGCTCTCCTTCGCCCGTACCATGGCGCACAAGCCCTCCGTCATGATCTTAGATGAGGCTACGGCAAATATCGATACCGAAACCGAGCTGCTGATCCAGGATTCGCTGGAGAAAATGATGAACGTCGGTACCATGCTCATGGTCGCTCACCGACTGTCGACCATCAAGCACGCCGATCAGATCATCGTGCTCTCCCACGGCGAGATCGTCGAGCGCGGAAGCCATGCCGAGCTGCTTGAGCAGCACGGAAAATATTATCACCTCTATACGCTCCAGTACCACCGGGAACAGCTCGGCGGTAAGGCGTGAGTGTGGGGGGGAGATGAGGCGGGGGGAACCTTTTGTGAACAAAAGGGTTCCCCCCGCGCCCCCTTCCAAAAAACTTTGAAAAAAAAGAAGGGTATTGGCGTTGCGGCGAGGCTTTATCGCTGCTGTGCGGAAATTGGGAAGGATTTCGGGAAACTTCCCCCCTTCCAAAAAACTTTGGAAAAAAGGAAGGGTATTGGCGTTGCGGCGAGGCTCTATCGCCGGTGAGAGGGAATTGAAAAGAATTTTGAGCCCCCCCTTCCAAAAAACTTTATAATAAAAAAGGATAGGATGTCATGGCAACGAATACATCCTATCCTTTTCTTTTATAAAGTTCTTGAAAGAGGGGGCGCGGGGGAGAAAACTTCTTTTAAGAAGTTTTCTCCCCCGCCTTTACTCCCCATAC
>JAFTSR010000005.1 GCA_017467225.1 Clostridia bacterium
TCGATTTGTTTGAGACCGCCAAAACGGCTGCCCATGCCGGCGGCCATAACGACCAATGTTGCTTTACCCATAATTCAAACATCTCCTATTACTTGTCATTCAGGGATAACTAGATTATACCACAACCGTTTGGGATTGTCTACCAAAATTCCATATTTTCCGAAAAAAACAACAATCGCGGCAGTATAAAAAAACTCCCGGAGATCTTCCGGGAGTTTTTAGATCAGATCAGTCGCAGCGCCGTCAACCATTGGAATGATTCGCTCGGTAGGGCAAGGAAGGCAAGGTACAGCGCCAGGATGATGGCGGAGGTGATCACCTTTGGTGCGGTCTTTTTGCTCTTGAGTAATACGACGAACAGAGTGCTGGCCACGATGCCGAAGAGCAGCAGCAGCACGTTCTTCGGATCGGCAAAATTGTAGACACTCGCATTCCACGAAAGCACGTCGACCAGCGACAGAATGGTGAAGTTGAAGATGTTGCTTCCCACAATATTGCCAACCGCAATGTTGTAGTTGCGTTTCTTGAACAGCGCAATGGTAGAGGCCAACTCCGGCAGAGAGGTGGCAACGCCCATGAACAGCGCACCGGCAAAGCCCTGGCTGATGCTCAGCTTGACGGCCACGTGCTCGGTCATATACGACACCACAATGCTGAAAGCGATAATGCCTACCGCCACACAGATCAGCCGGAACACGATCTGCTTGACCGTCAGCTTGATGGCATCCGCTTCGCTGTCATCCTCGTTGGTGCCGTCCTCGGCGGCGAGATATTTGATGCTGATACCGTAGAATACCAAAATGAGAATGGAGGTAAGACTGACGTTCCAATCGGGGATGATCCCTAACCACGACAGTGCAATGACGGCATACGAGGCAATCACCGTCAGCGTCACGACCAGAGGCCCGTGGGCGATCTTTGCTTTGGAAAACGATCTGGCAAAGAAAAGCGCCAGCGTCGCCAGCACGGCAATATTAAACAGATTACTACCCAGGATATTGCCGAGACTTAGCTGCGGCTTATCTTGCAGCAGGGTAGAGGATACGCTGGTAAACAGCTCCGGTAGCGACGTGATAGCCGACAGCAAAATGCCGCCGATAAACGCGCCGGAAAGCGAGGTTTTTTTATCCAGCCAATCCACGTAATCGGCCGCTTTGATAGAAAACCACGTCATCGCCGCAGCAGCGACCAGATAGACGGTCAGCAATAAGGGCAACGGGAGAGAAGTGAGAAATTCAAACATGTCAGGCACTCCTTATTCGATGACCGACCAACTGCCGGTTTGAGGATTAAATAATACGGTTTCCGATTGTCCGTCGGCATCGGTGCAGGTATATACGTATCCGTCGTTGACGAAAAACGTCTTGCCGTCGTCGATGCTCTCTATATGCTTGCCGGCTGGTACGGTGATGGATTTGTAGCCGCTATCCAAAAGCAACTGCGATGCCTGTTTAGTGGTATAAGCCGGTTTTGTCAGCAGAAACAGTCCTACCGAAACTGCGCACATCGCTACGCCGATAACGCTTACCCATTTATCCGGCAGGCGGCTGTTTTCGCCAAGTAGTGAGGGCAAAAAGATAGCACTGACCGCCAGCAGCACCACCTGCACGATATCCTCGTAAACGCCCATGTAATTGGCAGTGTTGATAAAGAACATGATCAGGAATGCCGCAATGGGCAACCCGACCAGCAATGCTCTCGTTGCTTTGTTTTGCACCGCTCTACCATCTCCTTACCTAATATCCTTACAATATATACCATATTTATGAGTAAAAATCAAGGTTTTTCGGGTATCCTCTTGACAGAGTGCAAAAAAAACGCTATACTGTATACAATCTTTCGAAAAGGAGTCGGTTGTTTTCATGGACGGCGACAGTAGTTGCGACGGAAATGAACCTAACACGAATAATACGGTTATTAACAGGCATACTCGCGTGAGCTGATTCACGCCGGGTGTGTCTTTTTGCGTTTAAAACCGAAATTTTAAGGAGTATTATCATGCAATCCGAAGACGTTATATCCATTCTTATTATGGTGGTGTGCCTGCTGCTGTCCGGCTATTTTTCTGCCACCGAAACGGCGTTCTCGTCGTTCAACAAAACGCGTATGAAGACCCTGGCAGAAAAGGGCAACCGCCGCGCCTCGCTGGTACTGAAGCTGGCCGAGGACTACGACCGTTTGCTTTCCACCATTCTGATCGGCAACAATGTGGTCAACATTGGGCTGACGTCCATTGCCACCGTTATGTTCGTGCGCATTCTGGGCGGCAATCAGGACCTTGGTGCAACGGTGTCCACCATCGTCACCACCGTGATCGTGTTGATCTTCGGTGAGGTCTCGCCCAAAAGCCTGGCCAAGGAACGTCCCGAAAACTTTGCGATGTTCTCTGCGCCCATCGTCCGCGTACTCGTAACGGTGCTCACACCGCTTAATTTCCTGTTCAGTCAGTGGAAAAAGCTGCTGTCCAAGATCGCCAAATCGGAGGATTCTCCCAAGATGACGCAGGATGAGCTGTTGATGCTGGTTGACGAGGTCGAGCAGGAGGGGAGTATCGACGAAAACGAGAGCGCTCTGCTGCGCAACGCGATCGACTTCTCCGACCGTGAAGCGGAAGAGATCCTCACGCACCGTACCGATCTGGAAGCCGTGCCGATCACCGCGAGCAAAGAAGAAGTGGCGGCGCTGTTTTCCGAGACCAAGTTCTCGCGTCTGCCGGTATATGAGGACAATATCGATAACATCATTGGTATTCTGCACCAAAAGGATTTCTATACCGCGACCGGCTTGACCGATAAGCCGCTTTCCGAGATCATCGCACCGCCGCTGTTTGTGCCGATGTCCGAAAAGATCAGCGATCTGCTTGGTCAGCTACAAAAGACCAAATCGCACATTGCGGTGGTGGTGGACGAATACGGCGGCACGCTGGGTATCGTCACTATGGAGGATATTCTGGAAGAGCTGGTCGGCGAGATCTGGGACGAGCACGACAGCGTGGTCGAGACCTTCAAGCAGATTGACGAGTACACTTATCGCATTGATTGTACCTTGGCGCTGGACGATCTGTGCCAGTTCTACGACATTTCGCCCGATACCGATAGCGTTGTCATCAGCGGTTGGGTAATGGAGATGCTTGGCAAGATCCCGGAGGTAGGGGACAGCTTCACCTATCTCAACCTCACCTTCACCGTCTACGAGACGGACGGTCATAGTGCCGCGTGGATCGACGTTCACATGGACCCCGGCGAGACCGAAGAAGAACAAGAATAACCAAAAACACGCACCCGGTTCACATTCCGTGAACCGGGTGCGTATTTATTTACAGATTATAGACAGAGCAGCTTAATAGGCCAACCGCTTTCACATCCACCGAATGCAGGATATTTGCAATTCAGGCATTCTTCTATTCAACAATTCAGGAAGGCGGCGTATCGGGATCGTTCCCGAGTTTTGCAATAGTGGAGGTTAAAACTGATCCATCCTTGCCGTTAATACGGTAGTAATAAGAGTAACCGTGGGCGGCAAAAACGACGTCAATATATGGCGTTTGATTTTGGTCTACCCCAAACATAATCGTTTGTTCTCCACACTCATCCGCTTGCACCCCTGCTTGCGTTAATGCAATTTCGATGGCATCCCATTCGTCAATATCAAATTCGTCCACCGGAGTATCTTCGGACAGAGAGAACGAGCAAAGAATATCACCGCTGCTTTTATCCAAATGATAAGCATACACGGTTTCTCTGTAAGAAAACCGAACCAGAATAACATCACCGTAACGTGAATGTCTATTTCTGTTCACAACAATACCGGAGGCTTCTTGCTCCTCGATTTCTAATCGAGAAAAGGCGATGACCTTGGCTTGTTCGTCGCTGATTCCGTTGCCTGTCGCATGAGGCGAAGTGGTGGTTGTGGTGCTCTTGGTAGGGGGCGTATTCACGTCTGTGCGAGTACCGCCGCCCTGCAGAGTAGATTGAACGGTTCCGCTTTGTCCGGTCGTGGTACTGCTGTTCGGATTCATAAACATTCCGTCTATAGCACTAATAGCATACTCGTAAAGATACCCAAGCGACACAAACTCTACCTGATAGATCGGTATATCGTCCTTCCACACCAACTCAATTCTAACAAACAATGCATTTTCTGCTATCCAGTCATTATGCAGGCCTTTCAACGCCAATTGGCTTGCTTTTTCCGGTGTCAACAAAGACACCCCCAATGAGGATTCCGCATCTTTCACATCATTCATAAGATCATCAACAATGAAAGTCCATAGCCCTTCTTCTGCATCGTAGTCCACCAGTTTGCTCAACGGAATGTTCTGGTGTTGGGCAATAGCGGCCAATGCCGCAAAGGTGTACTCGGCTAAAACGTCGGCCTCTAGCGTGGGCTGCTGTTCTACCATGCTCAGAATAAAAGCAGCTTTTCCGTTAGATATACCATGAGCTTGTGCAAA
>JAFTSR010000062.1 GCA_017467225.1 Clostridia bacterium
AAGAGCCGATCTGAGTGATGCCGTTGAGCTGAATGGAAACGATCGGTCTGGCGTATGGTGCCCAGGGAGCTGCCGCGCTGGCGTAATTGGGGATGGCCTCGCTGCCGCTCATCGAAGTGACGGTCAGCACACCGGAGGCAATGCTCCAGCGCAGACTGGTTCCCGGAACATACCCGGAGGCCTGCGCGCCGGGAGTTTCCGCGCCGCCGGGCGTGATACCTATCTGCATGGCGTTGGTCAGCTGTTCGTTTCCGATGCCGATGTGCAGACGGTCAACAGTCAAGGGCGTGATGACCTCAGACAGGGAGTAGCACCCATAGAACGCATAGCCGGAAATCGTTTTCATTTTGTCTGAAAATTCGATTGTTTGCAGGGCGAGACAGTCCTTAAATGCGTACATATTGATCATTGTGGTGCTCGAGCCGATGTACACCGAGCTTAAGGCTGGCATGTCGGCGAACGCAAAATCTCCGATGGAAAGTATGTTATCCGTGATGATCAGAGCTTCGATATGAGCTTTATATGCTTCCCAAGGTCTTCTTCCCGATGTGGTATAATCGGGAATATACACCGACTGTCCGCTCTGCTCGGGCGAGATGACCAGCGTACCCTGGGCATATATTTTCCATTGAATACCGCGATCCGTACCGCCGGTAAGCAGCATGGATTCAGGGGGGATGCTTGGCGAGGAGGAGGCAGATGCGCCTGCCGCCCGGATCAGATCCTCATTTCCCTGTGCGATTGTCGCTTTTGCCGGATACGAGGCATCGCTCAGCTTTTCGCAGCCGACAAAGGCATTGCTTCCGACAGCCAGAACGCCGGGCAAGGAGATGGTCGTGAGCGACGTATTGAAAACAAACGCATATTGCCCGATCTCGGTGACCGACTGCGGGATAGAATACGAGGTGCATTCGGTCAGATTGGCAAACGCTGCCGCGCCGATGTTCTGGACATTGCTGGAGATTTCCACCTGCTTGATCTGGGTAGCATAGGAGCTCCAAGGCGCGCCACCGAGGTTATAATCCGCCATGCGGCCGCTGCCGTAAATGAACAGCTTTCCTTGGCTGTACAAATAGTTTACACTGGTACCGCAGCTGCCGGTGCTGGTCGCCGCTGCAGCAAAAGCAACGGAAAGTCCGGAAAGAAGACCCAGCAGCATGGCTGCCGTCAGCAGAAATGATAATACCCTTTGCGTTTTTTTCACAGGATGGCCCCCCTTTTTGTGTGCATGAATACGATACCTACATTATAATACACCCAGGGCGTATTGTCAAGCGATGGCTGCATTTTTTCGCATTTTCCGGCAAAAAAATTCTGTCATGGCCGTACGTATTTACGCATTGCACCGAGGCAGGGAAGCGGCGCGCGCTGTGTCGGCGCTGCAACGCCGGTTCCGTGATCCGCAGAGAGACAAATCAGCGCAAATTCCGGTTGAATTTGCATGGAATTTGCGCAAAAGTGCGTAGACATAAGCGCTTTGATGTGGTATAATGAATATCATCTGATCGTAACAAAGGAGATACACCATGCAACGAAAAAACGCACAAGGATTCCCCTCATTTTTCGATGATATTTTGGCCTATATGGAGAAGCCGTGTCTGTACCTTTGTCCGACGGTTCCGGGCGAGGCGCCCAGTGCGCTGCATTTTCATAAGCAGATCGAGCTTGGGCTGTGCCTTTCCGGGCGGGGAATATTTTATATACAGGGCGAAATCTATCCCTTTGGCGCGGGAGATATTTCTATTATCTATCCCGGAGAGAGTCATATTGCGCAAAGTGCGCGCAATGCTCCCGCAGAGTGGCTGTTTCTGACGGTGGACGTTGACGCCTTGCTTGGCGCATGGCGGGATTTCCCGACGCTTCGCGAGCTGGCGTTCCGTCCTTTGGGCTGGGGGCACATTCTGGGCGCCGTGGAAAATAAGCAAATCCTTTCCTATCTGCGCCGTATCATTTCCTTGTATGAGGACGGTACGCGCACGCATGACGAGAAAAGAGGACAATACGAGGCTCTCTTTGCTTGCATTTTATATGAGAGTGCCGCCTGGGAACAAAGAAAGACGGTCTCCTCGGACGAGGGATATTTCGCCGAGCGGCTGCAGCAGATCTATCCAGCCGTGCAGTATATTCTGAATCACTATGCCGAGGATGTGCAGAGTGAGCAGCTGTGCGAGTGCTGCAATCTCAGTCCCGTACACCTGCGGCGTTTGTTTTCGGCCATGGTCGGCGTTTCGCCCATCGCCTTTTTGCATAAAATTCGCATCAGCCATGCCTGCGGTGCCTTGACCGACCCTTCGCTATCCGTGCTGCAGATTGCTGCGCTGTGCGGTTATGCGTCGCTCAGCTCCTTCAACCGCCAGTTCCAAAGGTGGATGCACCAGTCTCCGACACAGTACCGCGCCTCCGTTTTGTCGCAGCGTGAATAAAATGGTCGTAATTGCATGGAATTGGGTCAAAATTGCATAGACTTGAGCCAAAATTTTTGCTATAATAAATTATAAATACACAAGGAGGTATTTTACCATGTACATCAATCATGACACCAAGCAGCCCGACACTCTTGCGGATATTCTCGCATTGCGCCCGGTCGGTGCCGACGTTCCCGCCGCCCCTGTAGACAATCTGCGTGACCGCATCAAGGGTGCGCTGATCGGTCGCTTGGCCGGCTGTATGCTGGGCGTGCCGGTCGAGAACTATTCCGTTTTGCGTATGCAGGCCATCGCTGCCGAGTCAGACATGACCTTCCCGCCCGTGACCTATTGGAAGACAACCGACCGTGAAAACTATATGCATTACGGCATCAATCTCATCACCGATTATCTGGAGGACAATATCTACTGCGCGGCAGGCGACGACGACATAACCTACGTCATGCTCAATCTGCTGCTTCTGGAGAAGTACGGCAAGGGCTACAGCGTGGACGACGTCGGCAAGCTTTGGGTGGACGTGCTTCCGCATGCCTGCACCGCCGAGGATGAGGCACTGCGCCAGCTTCGTGCGGGAACGAAGGCCGAGTGCGCCGCCAACTTCAACGGCTTTGTGGAATGGATCGGCGCTGCCATTCGTGCGGACGCATTTGGCTACGCTTTTGCCGGTGACCCCGTCTCTGCCGCCAAGCTGTCCTACAACGATGCCTACCTTACACACCGCAAAAACGGTATTTACGGTGAGATGTTCTGCGCGGCTGCCATCGCGGCGGCGTTTACGGCAAAGACTCCGCTGGATGCCGTACGAGAGGGCATGAAGCAGATCCCTTGTGAGAGCGAGCTGTACCGTGCCTTGGAATGGGCCTTTTCGGTGCAGAGTCAGGTCACCTGTTATGCACGCGCCCGCATGCTGATCGACGAGCATTTTGCCGGCATGCACCCCATTCACACCATCAACAACATGGTTGCTATCGTTTTTGCCTTGATGCTGGGCGGCTGCGATTTTGAAACGTGCATCAGCGAGTGCATCGCCATCGGCCTTGACAACGACTGCACCGGCGCGACGGTCGGAAGCATCGTCGGTGCCTGCCTTGGTATCGACGGCATTCCCACGCACTGGTACGACCGCTTCAACGATACCATCATGACCTACATCATCGATCACGGCAAATTCTCCATTGAGGATGCGGTGGACAGATTTGTCGCGCTCAACGGCTAAATGAAAGGAAATCCGACTATGAAAACCACGACAACACGACTTTTTTGCCTGCTGCTCGCGCTTCTTATGGTCAGCCTTGGCGCGCTGGTCTCCTGCAAGGACAACGAGCAGACCCC
>JAFTSR010000063.1 GCA_017467225.1 Clostridia bacterium
AACACCATCAAGCAGCTGAAGAAGCGGGCCGAAATCTCTATCGAAGCGGGCTATAAAGGCGATACCGGCGTTCTGTTCAAGGGCTTTATTTCCAAGATTGCAACGACGCATGAAGGCGCAGACAAGGCCACGACCATTTATGCGCTGGACGACATCAAAGACCATAGCATTGAGAGCATGTCGTTTGCTGCTGGTACAAAGGCCAGCTACATTTTGCGGACGCTGATCGGTATGACCGGCATCCCCGTTGCTGTGTTCAGCATCCGGAGAGACCATACCTATAAGGATTCTCAGACGGTAGATGGTGACTTGATGGATAACATAGGCCGTTACGCCAAGGTGTGCGGCATTTCCGTGTATGTGAGCAAAGGCAAAATCTATGCCCGTTATATCAAGAACGGCGACAACCTGAATTTCACCGTCTCATCTGATACCGGCATGATCGGCTACCCTTCAGCTTATACAGAGGAAGTCAGGGCGGAGGATTTTGTGGAAACCGTGAATGGTTTCAACGTAGAAATGCTATTGCAGCATCGCATGTGTGCCGCTGCAATCGTCGCCCTGAAAAGTAAGGTGTCGAACGGAACTTATCGGGTGTGCAGCGGCGAGCATCGCTTCTCCCCAAGCGAAGCGACCACCAGAATCAAAATGTATTAAGGGGGTGTAAGCGTGGGGAATATGTCTTTTTTTGATAACATCGTCGAAAAGAAGCTGATGGACTTGCACTGTGGATACATTGGCCGGGTGGTCTGGACTGATGGCATCACAGCAAATGTGCAGCCTCTGGGCCTGATAAAGCGGGCCGGGAGCGCCGAAACGAAGGCGCAGGCCGTTGTATCCGATGTGCCGGTTGCCTGCCGGTACAAGTTGGCGGAAAAGACGATCACCGATGGCGACGGAAACGCTGTGACCGTCGCCGTGCCCACGCTGATTGCCAAAGGCGATCTCGTGGCCTGCCTGTGCGCAGACCGGAACATTGCGGCAGCTCGGCGGGGCGAAAATGAACTTCCCCCGGCTGGCCGCCATAGCATTTCCGACAGCATTATTGTCGGCATTCTCTGAGGAAAGGGGCGGATAGCATGTTTGGCTTTGCACTTGATCAAAACGGCGACGTGCTCATCGAAAACAACGAAATCAGCATTGTTGTCGGCGACAGCCTGCTGCAGCAAAAGGTCTGGACGGTTCTGCGCACCAACCTCGGCGAATGGTTTTTCGATCTGGAACAGGGTGTTGATTTCAAGAACCTGCTTGGGAAGGGCGTTGGCGAGGAGCTTGCCCGATACGAGATCGAGAAAGGCCTTGCGCAGGTGGACAGCATCTTTGTCATCACCGAATTTACCTATGAGGTAGACAAGGCCGACAGAAATGCAAAGGTTACATTCAAGGCTCAGAACGAGAGCGGCGAAGAAGTTGGAGGCGAATTAACATGGGATTGACAGATAAGGGCTTCGTCCGTCGTACTTACGATGACATCCTGAATGATAAAATCCAGCGAGCAAAGGAGCTTTTTGGCGAGAACATCGACACCAGCGACCAGACCCCGCTTGGGAAGTTCATCCGCATCAACGCTTACGATCAGGCGCAGGCGGAGGAGGAAATCGAGCAGGTCTATTATGCCCGCTTCCCGAATACGGCCTCCGGTCAAAGCCTTGACCGGCTGCTGCCCTTTGTGGGAATCACTCGCAATCCTGCTTCCGCTGCCGTGTACAGCGTCAAGATCACCGGCGAGGTTGGGTATGTCATCACCCCGGGCTTTCTCGTTGCGACCGATGCGGGGATCACATACTGGGCAGTGCAGGAGTACACCATCGGGGATGACGGCACCTGTGTGATTGAGGTGAGCTGCACGGAGGCTGGCACCGTTGGCAACCTGAGCAGCGCGTCCTCTATTTGCAAGGTTGTGAACCCGGTTGTGAATATCACATCCGCCGTTGGGCTTGAATGCCTGACTGCGGGAATGGATGAGGAAAGCGATGCAGACCTCCGCGAGAGGTTTGCGGCATCGGTTTCTGGTGCCGGTAGCTGCAATGAAAATGCTATTCGTGCGGCGATTCTGCGCGTGCCCACGGTTAAGTTCGCCGTCGTCATCGTCAACGATACGGATGAGACGGATAACGAGGGCAGGCCCCCGCACAGCTTTGAGTGCTTTGTGTTGGGCGGCGATGAGTATTCGAAGGAGATCGCGGAGGCGATCGTCGACAAGCGCCCGGTGGGTATTCGGACGGTTGGCGACAATGCCGTGACCATCACCGATGTCAGCGGCACCGAGCGGATTGTCTACTATTCCCCCGCCAAGAAAGTTCCCGTCAACGTCCGGGTGAGCATCAAGACCACGCCTTCTTTCCGGGACGATGGTGTTGCTCAGGTGCAGCTCAGTGTTGCCGATTACATCAATACCATCGGCATCGGTAACTCGCTGGTGCTTTCCACGATTTACGGGCACATTTACAGCGTGCTTGGCGTGCAAGAGGTG
>JAFTSR010000064.1 GCA_017467225.1 Clostridia bacterium
CTGGCCGCCAACTGCTCTCCCACACCAAACACCGATAAGGAGGGCGTGACCTCTATGATCCGCTCGTATTGCAAGGCGGATCTTTCCAAGCTCGCCACGGGCGCGGCATTGGATATTCGTCTTCTGCCCTCGTATGTGCGCGGTGAGGAGGGACTGCAGGTACTGATCTCGCTGCTGCGCACCTTTGTCGCACTCGGCGGATTTTTCATGCAGCCTGATATCGTGGATGCTGCGCTGCTCAAAGAGGCGCAAGAGCATCCCGAAGATTATCAGACCCTTTCTGTGCGTGTCTCCGGCTGGAACGCTCGCTTCGTCACGCTCAACAAGGAGTGGCAGGACATGGTGATCGCGCAAAGCGAGCACGGATAAAGCATCAAAATAAGCGATACGCAGCATGCACCTTGAGTACATCTACCGCGTATCGCTTGCTTTTTTATTTTGCCCTTTCCCGCAATGCCTCATACCACGTGTACGGAATTTGCAGATTTCCCCGACCGGCGCCCAGCGAAATATCCGGCTTGGCTGCGCCGTGAAAATCGCTGCCACCACTGGGCAGAAGGCCGTTTTCCCTTGCCAACTGCAGCGATACGGCGGTTTTTTCCTCGTCGTAGGTCGAATAGTAGCACTCCATGCCGACAAGTCCGGCCGCCTTGGCCGTCGGCAAAAAGGTCGCCAGCCGATCCGCCTTCAAGTTCAGAAACGGATGTGCCAGCACCGGCAAAGCGCCGATAGAACGAAGCACGTCCAGAATGTGCCACACGGTCAAGCGCTCAGGCTCCTGATAATGCCCACCCGTCTTGGACAGCACGCCGTCAAACGCCTCGCCTCGCGTGCGAACGTAGCCCTTTTGCAGCATGGCCAAGGCAATGCGCGCCCGGTTGACCTGGCCGCCCGGCGTCGCGCCCTTGATCTCGTCGTAATCCAGCGCAATTCCCACGCGGCGCAGCGATGCAATCAGCGCAATATTGCTCTCCTCCTTGCGGCGGTTGACGTCCTGCATCAGCGCCGTTATCTGCGAAAAATACGCGGGGTCAATGAAAAGTCCCAGCATGTGCAGCTCCGTGCCCTCGTAATCCACCGAAAACTCCGCACCGAGAACGACGTCAATATCCTTACCCCGGGCAGCTGCCATCATATCCGGCAGACCACCCACCGTGTTATGGTCGGTCAGAGCGATTGCGCCAAGACCGGCTTGCAGCGCCGCGTCAATCAGCGCCGCCGGTGTGTATGACCCGTCGGAAAAGATCGAATGCGTGTGCAGATCACATGTTTTTCTCATATTCCCACCTCCGTTTCAACAAACGTATTATATCATAAAACAAGAAAAAAAGCAACACCAAATTGCCGTCAAAGACGCACGCGGCTATTGACAGCGTGGTGCAAATCCTGTATAATGTATTTGAAAAAGAAATTACGGGAGGATATCTTATGAACAAGCATCCCCTTCGCGCATTTTACCGCACGGCAGCCGCAGGTCTTGCCACGCTGATGCTGCTGACCTCCGTTCCCGCCATGGCTGAGACTGAACCGCTCACCCGCTCAGACGAGTTCAGTAAGCTCTCCACACGCGCCCTGGCAATTCAGGCCGCTGCCGAGGGTACTGTCCTTTTGGAGAACAACGGCGTTTTGCCCTTGGACAGCGCCGCCAAGCTTGCCGTCTTCGGCGTCAATCAATCGGGTAAATTTTACGCAGGTGGCGGCGGCTCGGGCGGTAGTAACACCACCGATATCACCACCTATGCCGATGCCTTCCGTCAAGCCGACAAGGACGGCACGCTGTCACTTTACGAACCGCTGCTCGATTTTTACAAAAATCTGAGCGAGGAAAAGCTGCCCGACGATGCCATGATGCGCGGTGCAGCAGAATTTACCGATACGGCGCTGGTCACCATCGGTCGCTGGAGCGAGGAGGGTGTAGACCGCACCGAGGCGGCATATTACCTCACCTCGGCCGAAAAGCAGCTGCTCCATGCAGTTTGTCAGAATTTTGAGCACGTCATTGTCTCAATGAACGTATGTGCTGTAACAGACACGGCCTGGGTCAAGGATTACGATATCGACGCGCTGCTTCTCAGCTGGATGCCGGGTCAGTACGGTGCGCTGGCGCTGCCCGGACTGCTCACGGGTGAGATCACCCCTTCGGGCAAGCTGGTTGACACCTTCGCCGACAGCTACGACGCCTACCCGACCGCTCAGAATTTCGGCGATCAGCACGTGAATTACGAGGAAGATATCTTCGTCGGCTATCGCTATTTCGAGACCTTCGATGATGCCAAGGATCATGTTTTGTATCCCTTTGGCTACGGTCTTTCCTACACCACCTTTGATATTTCCGGCATCTCGGTGGTAACCGATGTACAAAGAGACCGCGTAACCGTCACCGCCACCGTCAAAAATACGGGTTCCCTGCCCGGCAAGGAGGTCGTGCAGGTGTATTTCGGTCATCCCGAAAACAACAAGCTGGGCTACGCCGCCAAGGAGCTGGCAGCCTTTGCCAAAACCGCGCTGTTGCAGCCCGGGCAGGAGCAAGCGCTGACGCTGTCCTACCGGCTATCCGACATGGCCGGCTACGACGATCTCGGTAAAATTCAAAAATCGGCCTACGTATTAGAGGCAGGCGACTACCCCGTTTACGTCGGCAACTCGGTGCGAAACGTCACCGAAGCAGCGAAAATCACAGTTGAGAAGACCACCGTCACCGAGCAACTGAGCGAGTGCGGCGTGGACGTCATGCAGCTGTCCCGTCGTCTGCTCGCCGACGGCACGTATGAGGAGCTGCAGCAGCGCCTCCCCGACAAGGATCTCGCAGACAATGCGCTCATCACCGAAATTGCCGGCGTGGGTACGACCATTCTCGAATGCGAGAGCTATTACAAAGCTGAAAGAAACAACCTTCTGACCGTCAGCAACGGCTCGGTGCACAACACGCACGAGGGCGGCACGCTGTACTATATCATCGACGTCGCCGAGGACGGAGAATATACCGTCTGGCTCAACACCGCACAGGGTGCCAACACCGGCACCGACTGCCTGCGCGTCTATGTCGATGACGAAAAACAGACCGATTTCAGAGTCAATATCGATCAGACCAGCGGCGGCTGGGAGGTCTACCGCTACTACGAGTGCGGCACCTTGTACCTTGACGAGGGCGAGCACGAGCTCAAGATAGAGATTATCAACGGTGCCGTCGGCAACATGGAAAGCTTCCGCATCTGCGCTGAGGGCGAGGGCGACACCGAAACGCTCGACCTTAGCAGCGTGGACAGCAAGCTTTTGGTCTATGCCGACGAGCCGACCACGCTCAAGGCCAAGGACTATACCAAAACGACCAACGCCTCGCTCTCCGTCCACAGCGGCGGATACCTGGAGGGACTGCACCTGGGCGGTACCATCACCTATGAGATCTACGCCGAGGCAACGGCAGATTACTTGATCTCCTGCCGCCTGGCTTGCGGCAACGATGGCGGCGATAACGTCATGTCCGTGCAGATCGACGGCGTACAGCAGCAGCACTTCCAGCTTTCCACCAAGGGCGGCACGGGCGGCTGGGATCGCCTGGCTGACTTCAGCGCCGGCTACATCACGCTCCATGCCGGCAAGAACACCGTCGTTATGACCCCCGGCAGCGGCTTCAATCCCGCGAGCTTCACCCTGACCCGTCTGCCCGGCGTACCGGCTGATGTCTTTGAGGATCGCGCACAGGTGCCCGAGGATCAGATCATTCCCTTCTCTGCCGTCTACGCCGATTCGTCCAAAATGGAGGCATTTCTGGAGCAGCTGACCACCTCTGAGCTGATGCACCTGGTGCAGGGACGCGGCTCGTCCTCGCAATGGGGTGCGCTTGAGCGCTACGGTGTGCCGAGTGGCACCGTCTCCGACGGTCCCGCAGGATTGCGCGCCGGAACCTACTGGCCGGTGGCGGTCATGCAGGCATGCACCTGGAACGTGACGCTTCTGGAGGAGATCGGTCTGCACATCGGCAAGGAAGCTTACAATATGGGCGTTGACATCTGGCTCGCACCTGCCCTGAACATTCACCGAAATCCCTTGAACGGCCGTAATTTTGAGTATTATTCCGAGGACCCCTACCTCTCCGGCGTTATGGCAGCCGCCGTTGTCAGCGGCACGCAGGCGCAGGGCGTGGCGGTTACCCTCAAGCATCTGGCGGCCAACAACTGCGAGGCGCACCGCGACATCAGCGACAGCCGCATGTCCGAGCGCGCGTTGCGTGAGATTTATCTGGAGGGCTTCCGTGTCGCGCTCAAGCTGTCCGATGCCTGGGGCATCATGACCTCCTACAACCGCATCAACAGCTGCGAGCCTGCCGAAAGCTACGATATTCTGACCACCATCGTCCGCGAAGAATGGGGCTTTGAGGGTCTGATCATGAGCGACTGGTGGAACAACAGCAACGAGGCTGCCGAGCTGCTGGCCGGCAACAACCTCAAAATGCCAGAGGGCAATCCGTCCGAGATGATGGCCGGCTACAAGAACGGTCAGCTGACGCGCGAGACGTTCAAGGACTCCGCACGCCGCGTGCTGGAGCTGATGCTGCGCATCGACCGTTTCAAGACGATCCTTGATCCCTCGTTCAAGCACGTCAACGCCACCGCTCCGCTGCGCCCCTCTTATGAGGATACGCCGCTCCCCTCGCCCGATGATGACCTGCCTCCCGTTGACGGCACGCCTGTCGATCCGGATACGGAGCAGCCGGCGCGTACGGGCATCCACCCCGCCGTGCTGATCGGTGTGGGCGCTGCCATTTTGGCAGCCGGCGCTGCTGTCGCCGCTGTCCTTTGGCACAAGAAAAAGAAAAAATAAATCAGTATGGCAGAAAAACATCACGCCCTTGCGGATATCCGCAAGGGCGTGTTTTATGCAATTGCTTACTCCACCGAAATCGCGCCGATGCGGATATCGATGTTCTGCGTGACCTCGGGAATGATCACGTAGTCGAAGTTGGGCATCCACTCGGTGTCGCCCTTACCGTCCGTCTTGGCGCGGCCGAAGACGGTCAGCGTATTGTTGCCCTCGGTCAGCTCCAGCTCGACCTCAAAGGGCTTGAAATTATGGAAATGTCCCGTGCGGAAGGAGTACAGCTTGCCCGTATCCTCGCCGTTGACCTTGAGGCGGAAGGTGCGCTGGTCGCCCGAAGCTGCGTAGATCAGCACACGGTACACGCCGTCCTCGGGCACGTTCAATCCGCTCATGGTAAAGCTGGAGCTTGCCGACTGCATGTTACCGACCGCAAAGCCGCCCGACTGCAGATAATTGTCGCGGGGAGCGAGCTGATTGGTGCAGTTGACGTGCTGGCTGCCCGCCTCACACTCATACACCACAGGACCGCCCTTACAGCTGAGCGTGATGGTGTTCTTGCCGGCCTTGAGATAGACCGTCTGATTGAGCGTGGAGAACAGATGCGTGCTGTTGGTGCTCGGCAGCTGCAGCTGCGAGGCCTGACCGTTGATGACCAGGTCCAGCGTCTGCGGTATCAGCGTAGGACTGGAATAGTTGATATTGAGCTGATACGGACCCGTTGCATCGACCGTAACGGTATAGGTCATGGTGTCGTTTTCCGAGGAACCGAAGCCGCTGACGGCCACGCCTCCCACAGCCGAGGACATATTTTCAACAACCAAAGCGCCCTTTTTCTCGGCATCGTCCGGGTAGAGCACCGTGCCACTCATGGTGAGCGCGGC
Organism: Clostridia bacterium; assembly: GCA_017467225.1. The sequence continues at coordinate 5,700 of JAFTSR010000064.1, forward strand.
AGGCTGATCGTCGTAGACGATAATGCAGTCCATATCGGGTGCCCAGCCCTCGCCCTTTGCGGTGCCGAAGGTGATGGTGTTGCTTCCCTTCTTGAGCTCCAGCGGAACGATGAGAGAGATCGGCGTATTCCAATCGCCGTTGCTGTAGCACCAGATGGGAAGCGCGTCCCCACCGTTGACGCTGATCTGCAGCATACGGGTGTCATCGCCGCCGTTGTAATACATCAGCTCGACCTCGTAGGTGCCGTCCTTCTCGGCGGTCACGTTGTTCACGGTCAGCGTGTTCTTGCCGTCGTTGCCAAGATTGGCCACAACAGCATTGCCGGACGCACCGGTCTTGCCGTTCACGCTGGCACCGACTATTTCATTGGCTCCGGCCTCGCACTCGTACAGCGAGCCCTCAAGCATAATCTCGGGCTTGGTCTGTGCGCTCTGCTGACCAACGCTCAGCTTAACTTCGTGTGCCTTGCCGTCATCGCTCAGACGAACGTAGATGACCTTATCGATATCGTCCTTAGCGTTGGCGTCGTAGAAGTAGCAGGGTTTCGATGCCTCGTTGAAGGCGTCAAGGGAGGCGACCGCCGCGATATCCTTGCCGTCCAGCTGCACCGAGGCAGGTGCGCTGCGGTAGTGGATCTGCATGACGCAGTCGCGCGTGGCAACGGCGTACTTGCCGCCGCGTGCGCCGACGGTGCAGGTGATCTGACCGTCTGCCATTTGTGCGCTCAGTGCCGTGGTGGCATACTCGCCACGGGTGTAATCGTAAGAGCTGCCGTCATCCTCGTAAAGCAGGAAGGTGGACTTCTCTGCGCTCGGATAGATATCCAGTGTCAGCGTCGTGTCGACAACGTCCGCCGTGTTGTCGCCGTAGTGACCCATAGGCACGATGCTACCCATACGAACGAACAAGGGCAGCGTAGCAGCCGAGCAACCGTACTTGATGGTCTGTCCGCCCTCGTAAACGTAGCCGCTGTTATAATCCATCCATTGCTCGCCGGCAGGCAGGTAAATTTCCACTGTTGCAATGCGTGCGTTGCCGCTGACGGGACAAACCATCAGCGCGTCTCCCAGCATAAACTGGTTGTCAATATCGTAAACCTTGGGATCGTCCTGGAATTCCATAATCAAGGCGCGCGTCACACCGACGCCGGTGTTATGCTGCTCCCAGAACAGGCTGTACATGTACGGAATGAGGCTGTAGTGCAGCTGATTGTATTTGGTATAGCAACGGATGACCGCATCACTTCTGTCAAGCACCGTCGCCTGCGTAGCCCACTCATTGGACATGGCAAAGGGCGTCAGGAACATCAGCTGTGCGCGGCGCATATAGGAAACGTCGTTTTTGGTGCTGGTGTCGCGGATCTCGGGCGTGTAATAGGTGCCCGAATAGGACTGCGCGATAACCGACATTACAAACTGGTCGAAGCCGTAGTAGTCGGTATACGCCGAGGTTGCATATCGCTGCATGCCCGAATAGTTGCCGCGGCTGAAGATAAAGGTACGCTGATCATACTCGTCGCGGTACTTTTCGTGCATCAGATTGACCGTCAGCGTGCCTAAAAGGTTGTGGTAGGCGTTACTCGAAAGACCGCCGGGGAAGGCCAGCGAGAGGCTGTTACTCGCACCCCAGGAGTCGGTTTCGTCGATCTTGTAGCCGTCAACGCCGATCGAAACCAGATTTTCATCGTGAATCTGCCAGTACAGCTCACGCGCCTCATCCATCGTAAGGTCGGGAACAATGCCACCGAAGGCATACTTGCCGCTGCGTCCCTCCCAGTCGCGGGTGCCAAGCTGCTCGCTCGTCAGGGAATACTCCTTGATCGCGTTATAAATGCTCGCCTGGGGAGAAACGTACGGGTGCTCCCACAGATTGACGTGCAGACCCAGATCGTGCATGCTCTGCACAAAGGCCTTGGCGTCATCGGTGAACTGCGGACTCCAGGCATAGCTGCAAGGGTAGGTCGCCGTCTGCCAGCCGGGCTCCACGCCTGCGATATCGATGGCAATACCGGCATTCAGCTGGGAAACGATAGCCTCATACAGCTGATCCTCGTTCCATTGACCATAGCCACGGTAGGTCAGACCCAGCGCGTACAGGGGAGGCATGGCCATGCGTCCCGCCAGCTCGGACCAGTTGGTCAGAATGGTCTTGAAGGACGGACCGTACAGGAAATAGAAATTCATCTCACCGCCCTCAACGCTGAGCGAATAGTCCTTCTTGAACGAAACGCTGCCGCGATGGGAGTTGTTCAGGTACACGCCGTAGCCCGAGGTGCTGTACCACAGCGGAATGATAGCGTGCACGTTGTCGTCGTGCATCCAAAGATCGTACACCGTGTTGCGGTGATCCAGCGTGGTGAATTCATCACCGCGCGCGTTGCCAAGACCGAAGAAATGCTCCTCCGTGGCCACGTCCCGCACGAACGATGCCGTCTTCCCTTCTCCGTTCACGGAGAAAGCCTTAGCGGCACTCTTGAAGATTTCCTTGCCCGAAAGATCGGTGATGGTGATGGCCAGCGTTGCGCGATCAACCGTAACCGTTACGCCCTCGGTGCGAATAACCGTGGCCGTCTCGCCCTCCTCAATCTCGCCGCAAACTGCCCCGTACGCGTCGTCATATTTGGCGATTGACTCCGGCACGGCGTCCTTGGGAGCAAACTCCTCGCCTGTGGGTGCGTAACGGAAATGCACCACATCCTCGCGGCAGAAATTGACCGCCAGGCGACCGCTGTCCGACGTGATGACCACCTCAGAGATGGGCGTGGTGTACAGCGGCGGTGTGTCGTCGGAGGGCTTATTGCCGTCGGGGTCTCCCTGCTCGTCCGGGGTCTTCGGGCTGCAGCCGCCAACCGTTGCGCATGCCGCCAGCGCGATCAGACAGCACAGTAGCCGCTTCCAAAAATAAAAATTCTTCATAAATGCTCCTTTCGGCTGAAATTCATGGTTGAAATAATACTCTATTATATCACACATGTATCGATATTGCAAGTATTTTTGTAACAATATACAAAAAATCGATTTGCGCATTCTCCCTCGCATCGGCTGCCGGGAAGCGAAAAAAGTGTAACGCCCTCGCGGATTCCGCGAGGGCGTTTTCTGTCGGTGTCAAGCCTTCTTGGCAGGCTTGCGAATGCGATTCAGCTTTTTATTCAGCTTCAGAAGCTCTTCCTTGGTGAAGGAAATGTTCATCATGCCCATCATCGAGGTCAGACGCAAAACGGTAAAGCCGCTCATCATCTGCATCAGGCCACTTCCGCCGGCATCCTTGAGATTGACCTCAAAGCCGCCTGACTTCTTGCCCTTCTTCTCGCCCTTCTTGTTGGCATCCATCTTTTTCTTGATCATCAGACCCACGCCAAGGAACCACAGCTTACCGCGCCCCGACTGCATGATATCGCCAATCTTATCATTGAGGGAGAAGCGTCCCTCGGGAGCCGTCACGTCAAACCAGTTGAGCACTGCGCCCTTCTCGACCAGAACGTAATCCATGTTCATCTCGTCGACCTTGCGGATGTTGCCCTCGTCGGTCAGCTCGCCCGCCTTGGCGACGATGGTGCTCTCACCCACGTTGGGCACGTCGAAGTAGAAGAAATGGTCCTCGGCCGTCTTTTTGCCGATGCTCTCACCGTTGACAAACAGCTCAACCTCGGGCAGGTTGGAGTAGACGGTAACCTTGGTTACATCCTCCACGCGATCCACGTATCTCTTGCCGCACAGGTGAACGAAGGCATCGTCCTCGGGAGAGGCCAGCCATGCCTTGTAGGCATAGAAGGCATCCTTCTTGTACTTGCGATCCATGGTAACCAAGCCCTTGTGGTTCTGACCGTTCTCGCCGCCCTCGGCTCTGGCATCAGCACCGAAATCAAACA
>JAFTSR010000065.1 GCA_017467225.1 Clostridia bacterium
CCGACGCGAAAATTTATTATTATACCACCAAGGCACGCGCACGTCACACCGACGTTAACTACAGCGGCGAGGTCTATCTGATGTTCGGCCCGGAGTCCCGCGGTCTGCCCGAGGAGCTGCTGCTCGCACACCCGGATGACTGTGTGCGCATCCCCATGCTACCCACCCTCCGCTCGCTCAATCTGTCCAACTCGGTCGCCATCGCGGCCTATGAGGTACTGCGCCAGTGGAATTTTAACGGCATGCAGACCGAGGGTCAGTTACACCACCATCTGTGGGAGGAAAGTGAGAATTTATGATCAACGAAACCCATCCAAAAACAGCCGCCATTGCCATGAGCGGCGGTGTAGACAGCGCGGTGGCCGCGCTGCTGCTCCGTGATTCCCTGCCCGACCACAGCATTCTCGGTGTTACCATGTCTCTCTATCGCGGCGAGCCGTCGCTGCTCTCTGCCGATACCCAGATGTGTGCTGACGCGCGCAGCGTCGCCGACCGCATCGGTATTGAACACGCCGTTTGCGACCTTGAAGACGTTTTTCACACCCAGGTCATGGACGATTTCTGCCGCGAATACCTGGCAGGACGCACGCCCAACCCTTGCGTCGTTTGCAACAAGGCCATCAAATTCGGCGCGCTGTGGTCGTTCGTGCAGCACCGTGGTGCGGACATTCTGGCAACGGGACACTATGCCCGTATTGAGAAAGGTGAAAGCGGTCGCACGTTGATCCGCACGGCGACCGATGCAAGCAAGGATCAGACCTATATGCTCTGGTCGCTCTCGCAGGATGTGCTTTCTCACGTTCGCTTTCCGCTGGGCGAGCTGACCAAAAGTGAGGTACGGGAAATTGCCACCCGGAACGGCTTTATCAACGCGCAGCGCAAGGACTCGCAGGACATCTGCTTCATTCCCGACGGGGATTATATTTCTTTCCTTTCCCGCTACGCCGGCATCACGCCGACACCGGGCGCGTATCTGAACACCGACGGTAACGTAATCGGGCAGCACAAGGGTATGCTGTGCTACACCATCGGGCAGCGTAAGGGACTTGGCATGTCGTTTGGCAAGCACATGTTTGTCTGCGATAAAAATGCCGCCGCCAACACCGTCACGCTGTCGGACGAGGAGCGCCTGTTCCACCGCTCGGTCAATCTCACCGACACCAACTATATTCCCTTCGATACGCTGACCACACCCATGCGTGTCAAGGCCAAGCTGCGCTACCGCCACACCGCCGAGGACGCTATGCTCATTCCCACGGGAGAGAACACCGCGCGATTGGAGTTTGACCGTCCGCAGCGCGCACCGGCTGCCGGACAGTCCGCCGTATTTTACGACGGTGAATATCTCGTCGGCGGAGGAATTATTACCAATTGAAAATTTTTTTGATTTTTTTCATTTTTTCGGGAACAAATCCGCACAATTTCCGTCTATCAAGTAAGCGACCGGCTCACAAGCTGAAATACACATCAAACAAGAAAGGAAGTACCGCTATGAAACACCAAAAATTCCGCATTCTGCTTTGTCTGTGCCTTGCTGCCGCTCTGTTGCTCTCCTCGCTTGTGGGGTGCGGCGAAAAAAAGCCGCCCGAAGAACCGGGGGAAGCCGTTACGCCGATTGGCGAACGGGATTTGAGCATTGACTACGTTTACGATGATACGCCCCACTATAAATTTATCGCCAAGGTTGATTACTGTGCTAAGGATTATGACCGAAGCTATTACATTTGCGAATACGACCATTATCTCGTCAAAATCAATCAACCTTTGCCAAAGCCCTATAATATAGGCTCTACTATAGAAATTACTTATAAAATCACCGATCTTTCCATCTCTGAAGACGGCTTATGTTACGTTCTCACCGAAACCACCTCTGTGTGCACACCGATCATCGACCCTCCCAGTGGTGAAATCACCTACGACAAGCCCGTCATTTATCTCTATCCCGAGGTAGCAACCACGGTTGACGTGCGCGTGAATTTCAAGGGTGAATTTACCGTGATCATTCCTAAATACCGTGACGGCTGGACGGTGACGGCGCATCCCGACGGCACGCTGATCGATGCGGACGGTGAGGAATATCCCTATCTCTTTTGGGAGGGCATCCCTGCGTCTGACGTACTGACGCTGACCGAGGGCTTTTGTGTGCGCGGTGAGGACACCGAGACATTTTTGCTGGACGTTCTTCCCCGTCTTGGCTTGATTGCACCCGAATACACGGAGTTCATCGACTTCTGGCTGCCGCGCATGGAGGGCAATGCCTACAACGTCATCCGCTTTAACGATCCTGCCTACATGGATATGGCAGGCATGGATATCGCACCGGCACCTGACACGGTCATCCGCGTATTCATGAGCTATACCGCATCCGACGTTTACGTTGATCTGCCTGCGCAGCATTTCACGCCTCTCACGCGCGACGGCTTTACCGTTGTCGAATGGGGTGGATGTGAGATCA
>JAFTSR010000066.1 GCA_017467225.1 Clostridia bacterium
ATGTCCGGCTCCACCTGTTTTTAACCGTTATCTTCCGCTTTTTGCAAACCTATCATCTACAGCACAATTCCACCTATGAAACAGAGTTAAATACCAAGCTGAAACGCGAAATGACCTACATTCGCAACGCTGTGGCATATATTCGGTATAATTTCCGCGACCCCAACATTTCCATCACAAAAATCGCGGCGGCGGTTTGCCTGTCCCCCAACTATTTTGGAACCATCTTCAAAAAGCATATGGGAGAGACCTGCCTGTCGTATATCAAAAAGCTGCGTTTGAGCTTTGCCACGGTGCTGTTGCAAAACTCGGCGCTTACAATTGCCGAAATCTCCGACAAATGCGGCTACTCCAACGTTCCGTATTTTATCAGTGATTTCCGCATGGCGTACGGTATGCCGCCCAAAAAGCACCGCGACAGCCACAGCCACATGACCGACCCGCTGGATGAGCCGTCCAATCTGTAAGCGGCAGTTACTTTTTTTGCGGGGGAAGGGAAGCTTCTTTCCAGAAGCTTCCCTTCCCCCGCGCGTTGTTCTCTTAAAAGCCTTCCCCTTGAGGGGAAGGTGGATGCCGCAGGCAGACGGATGAGGTGTAATATAACTCCAATGCAAAAGCGCCCAAACACCTCATCCACCGCTAACGCGGTCCCCCTTCTCCTCCAAGGAGAAGGCTTTCAAAAAAACGCACATAGGCAAAAAACGACAAAACCCCCGCGTGGTGTTCGCACTTTCTTGTTAGCCGCCCTATGAGAGGTCGGCTAACGTAGCAGACTTTTATTTCCCTTCCTGCCCTCGCAGATATTGAATATAATACCGCCAATCCTCGCAGCTGAAATAGTGCGTACCGCCACGCAAATGGTAGCCGATGCGTCCCTCGTGCAAGCACTCACCTACCTCGGGCAAGCGGTTGGGATGCACAAAGCCCACGCCGCCGTCCGCCTCATAATACGCGCTTGCCGCCACGCAAGAGCGGTACTCGTTGGGGGGACATGCCCACAGGTCCTCGGCGGCACTTGCCACGTACACCCTGTGCGGCAGATTTGCCGCGATCAGACAGTGCTGGTCAAAGGGTAGCTCGTCCTCTCGGTCGGCATATTGCAGATAATGCTCGCAGAACCAATATGGGAAACGATCGGTGATCTTTTTCACCGTCTCGCCCGTGTTTCCGCGTGAGAGTGCCGCGCCGCAACAGCCCGAATCGTTGGAAAATGCACAGAAGAAACGCTCGTCAAGCGCTCCCGCCAGCAGCGCGGTCTTGCCAAGACGCGAATGCCCTGCTACGCTGATTCTTGACGCGTCCAGCTCAGGGAGCGTGACCGCATAATCCATCACGGCACGCGCAGCCCACGCCCACAGACCGATCTTTCCGCATTGGTGCGCCGCTCGCTTGCCGTCAGGATAGATCACACCCGCCAAGCCGTTGGTAAAGTCGCCGTCGTCACTTGACACGTCCAGATAGCAAAAGGTCAGCGTGGCGTAGCCCTCGTCCACCAGCTCCTCGGTGGGCTGATAGCGGTCGGGATTGGCGTCACGGAAATTGATGTGAATAAAGGCGGGCACGGGGGACGTCTCCCGCGTCAGGCGCGTATAGTACACGGGAAAGGAAAACTCCCCCCACGCGGCTTGACAATGCAGACGGAGCTTAAAAAGCTCTGCCTTTCCCGCGCAGTAGTTTTTGTCGTGCTGCTCCACCGTTGCGCTGACCAGATCGGGCGCGGCGGGTAGGGTGCCGTATTCCTCGTAGAGCAAAACATCCAACAAC
>JAFTSR010000067.1 GCA_017467225.1 Clostridia bacterium
TATATCGAGACCAAGTACGCCGAGGCGGTCCCTGCTTCCGTTGCGCTGTTCTTCGAGCGTCTGGCATCGGCTTCCGAAGTTGAGGTTGCTGCTTCCTTTGAGGGCAAGCTGAATGCAGATGAGACGGTACAGATCGTCACCTCCGCCGCTACCATTTACCTGCCGCTGTCCGATATCATCGACACCGAAAAGGAAAAAGCGCGCCTGTCGACCGAGAAGACGCGCCTTGAGGGTGAGATCGTTCGTATCGAGAAAAAGCTGGCAAACGAGGGCTTTGTGGCCAAGGCTCCCGCCGCTGTCGTTGACGCGGAGCGCGTCAAGCTGGAAAAGTACAAGGAGAACCTTGAGGGTGTCCTGGTTGCTTTGAGTAAGCTGAAATAAAATTTTGTGGGGAAAACTTCCGAAAAGAAGTTTTCCCCTTGTTTTCATTCAGTCCTCGTCATCCTGCGCGCTGCCAAGTCTTCCAACCTTGCGTGGATCCACGCCATAAGCCAGCGCCTTTTCACGGTTGGCAGCCAGATACGCAGCTGCCTCGCGTGAGCGGTGGCGTATGGCAGCGCGCTTGATCAGACGGAAGCCCTTGGCCGGATCGTACTCATCGCCCAAGCCTTCAATCAGAGCTTGTCCGAGCAGCAGATTGGCATTTCCGAGCTGTGGTTCTATATAAGTATCGTCCTTATGCCGCGTTGCGCGGCGAAGCATTTGTGCAGCGGCCTCTGCATCGGCTTCAATTGCTTCGTATCGCCGATCGTCCATTGCAGGGTCAAAGTTATGCGAAGCAAGCAAATTGCCCGTAGAACGCAAAATTACGCGTCTGTAGGGGATCATGGAGATACATTCGGTTTCTATCGGATCAAAAAGGCATCCCATCGTATAGGCCAGGCCAAGATATAGCTGCGCATCGATGCAGTCCTCGGCAGCGGCACGCTGCATCATGGAAAGCGCCGCATCAAAATCGACCTCGCCACCCTGTCCGCGCAAATGCAAGAGTGCCAGATTAAACGCCGCCACACCGCCGTCAATATTGAGCGCCGCATGATAAAACTGTCGCGCCATGTAGTCGTTTTTAGGAACGCCGTAGCCCATATGGTAAAGAAACGCTACGTCAAATGCAGCACGCGGCAGATGAAGCGCTGTTGCAGCATAAAAATATTGCTCAAATGCCGCACGGTGCTCACCACGCAAAAGCATAGCGTCGGCATGTACAAAATCAAAGCTTTCTCCTCTCACAGCACAGCAGCTCCCTTCTCAAACGTTCTCCTATATCATACACCATTTTATTGAAAAATACAAGTCTTGACTTTTTTCAAATTTTGTGGTATAATATATGTGTGATAATTTGAAATGCATCCTTTCGGATGCATTTTTTATTTTTCATCGAATTTAGCAATCTGTCTTTACATTTCTCATATTTTGATGTATAATACAGGTATCAAACATCCGCAAGGAGGAGCACCATGATTTATTATTTGGAGCACGCATATCACGGACTGCAGCAGCAGATTGCAGCCATCGGCGAGGTCAGGCATGACAATTTGACCGAGGTCGGAGTACGGATCGAGCGCGCCGAGAACGCTTTGGCGTCCTTGATGGAAAAGATGCATCTGCAGGATGCCGACGCGCAGGACTACGTTAAATATTACTTTTTACTGATCCCAAACATTTTTGTGCTGGAGGATGCACGTGCAGCCTATGACGCATGTCTATCTGAGGCACAGCGTGGTGTAGCGGTTTCGCTGTGCGCCGACGCCCGTGAAATTCAGGCTGGCGAGACGGTAACCGTTACATATACCGTGCGCAACATAAGCGATGCAGCTGCGTGTTATACCTACAACATGACCTATCCCAAGCTGATCGCGTACATGGCAAAGGAAAGCGCCGCTGTCAAGGGCGAAATTTCGCTGCAGAGCGGCGATGAGGCTTCACTGCACTTTGTACTGACAGCGCGCGAGGGCGGCCTTCTGCGCCCGGAAATCACGCTATCCACGCCCGGTGGCGAGGTACTGTCCGATCGCTCAATGGACGTACAGATCTTGGGCGCAGGTTGCTATCTTGGCACCACGCACAGCCATTCGACCGAAAGCGACGGCAAGGGCACGCTGGCACAAAATTTCAGACGCATGATCCAAGACGGCATGTCCTTGACCTACACCGCTGACCACAACGCCATGATGCAGGACAAATCCAGCTTTGAGCGCGCCATGGAAAGCATGAAAGCGTGTGGCTACCGTTTTGCCGCCATCAAAGGCTGCGAGATCACGGTCTACGGCAACAACGGTCACCTGCTCTCCTACGGCAATGATCTGACCTTTACTGAGCCACCGCGCAACCGCCAGCCCGAGACCATCGCCAACTGGAACCGTATCATCGGCGAGATCAAGGCCGCAGGAGGCTACTGCTACATGGCGCATCCGTTCCACGTTTGGTTCAACTTCACCGGCTTTGCCAGCGACTGCCACGACGTAGAAAAGAGATTCGAGGTCACGCTCAACGAGGATATTCTCGATCTCTACACCGAGATGGATGGCATGGAGATCATCAACTCCCGTTACGTCAACAAGGAAATGAACAACGATTACGCCATTGCCTACTGGGATCGCATGAACTGCAAGGGATATAAAAAGTATTTCGGCAGCGGCGGCTCGGATGGTCATGGGCTGAATCAGCTCTCCACCGTTTTCAATGGCTTCCTTCTGGACGATCTGAGCGCTGAGGCGCTGCAGGAGGCTTATCGCAATGGCCGCCAGTTCGTCACCACAGGGCCCCAGCTGCGCTTCACGCTTGGCGGTAAGACATTTGGCGAAACGCTGACGACCACGAACGACTCGGCCGCGCTGTCCGTTGAGGCCTACGCCAAGGATGGCTACATCACCGAGGTGGTACTGTACGACTACGGAACCAACGCAGATGATCCTGACCGCGCTTACCGCGAGGGCGTGCAGACGGTGTTGTACACGCACTGCGATGCCGAAAATGATCACGTTGTCTGTGAGCGTGGCATTGCCGTTCAGCCCGGTCACTTCTACCGCGTCGCCGTTCGCACCAACGACGCCGAGAAGGTTGCCTTCTCCAATCCCGTTTGGGTTGTACAGGCATAAGATATCAAAAATCCCGTCGAAGGAAATCTTCGACGGGATCGCTTTATTCAGAGATTGATGTACGCGCCGACGGCCTTGTCGGTGTTTTCATCGTAAGTCAGCCAGCCATCCTCGATCGCCTGCTCCAGAACGTAGCCGCGCTCGATGGAGGGCGCTTTGGCGAACAGATCAAAAACCTCTTGCTTCAAGGCCGCAAGCTTTGCCGCCGCTTCGGCGTTGCAATTAGCCCCGGCATTCGGATAGAAGACCAGCACGTTAGGCGTCAGTACGCCGTTCACTGTCTTGATATAGCCGTATTCCAGCAGCTTATCTACGTATTCCTGCTTACATTCCTCACTCTTGCCGACACAGATCAGCCACAAATTGTATGCTTCCTCTGTGCCAAGATAGGCGGGCGTGTTATGAAGCATCTGACGATAGAAAAACTTAAACTGCCAGAAGCCTACCGTACCATCTCCATCAGGCTTTTGATAGTTATTGCCATGCTGACCGACAAAGCCGGGTTCTTCCCAGTCGATAATCTGATAACCGTACAACGTCCATGCGCCGCCGTCGGGACGGGGCGGATTTTTATACTCATGGCTTTGTCCGCGCGCCTCCTCGGCATTCCATTTCAGTGCATCAAAGGCGTGTATCAACAGCGCCCACTTGGCATTTTCGTAGCCGACGTAGGAGATGTTGACCTTGGCGCCGTCCTCCTTCATGTAGAGATCGATCATCTCGCAAATCTTGGCGGTCAGCGGCTTTTGCGCCGCAAGGCTTGCCTCATGTACGCCGCGCTGTTCCTCGCGGCTGATGATGCGGAAATCGGTCACGTATTTGCTTCCCTCTTTGCGTAACAGCTGCTCACGAACGAGAAATTCCAGTTCGTCCTCCATGTAGGGCAGCGCGATGCCAAGCTCGAGTGCGAGCTCCTCTGCCGTCTGCGGATTTTCATGTGCCTGCAGAAAAATATTCTTGTACAGTTTGTGTCCAACGATGGTCCAGGGCTGCCCAAACTGGCCGTCGCATCCGTTTTTGACAAACCGAACCTCCTCCGGCTTATAACTTCTGATACCAAATTCTCTTGCCATATCCATTCCCTCTTTCAGTAAATTTCTTGCGCGGTGAAGCCGCTGCTGCACCGCTGCCACGGAAAGGTTGAGAGATGTCGCAATATCGCGCACGTTGCGATCCTCTAGATAATACGCGACCAAAAGATCGCGGTACTCCGAGCGGACGAA
>JAFTSR010000068.1 GCA_017467225.1 Clostridia bacterium
CCCCGCCGGTGTGGACTACACACGCAAAAGCGCCGACGAGCAGCTGATCGTCATTTATTTGGATTGGCTGCAAAATACAGTCCAAAAGGCGCAGATCGAGGTGGTCCATCCGCGCGATCCCGGAAAATTCGCCGAGCTGTTTGAGGAACTGCGCCGCACCTGGGTGGAGCAGTCCTCTGGATATGTGCCCGCCTGTACGGCCATGCTCTGTCACATTTTCGCGTTGCTGTCGCGGGAGGCGGCGCAGCCGCCGGCGGCAGACATGCAGACCATTCGCGCAGGCGTTTCCTATCTGCACCGGAATTTCCAGGATCCTGCGCTGAAAATCGGGGATGCGGCAGCTCTTTGCCATGTCAGCGAGGTGTATTTTCGAAAGCTGTATCAGCGGATGTATCACACCTCGCCACTCAAAGCCCTGCGCGCTCTGCGGATGCGGCACGCCTGCGCCATGCTGGAAACGGGAGATTTTTCGGTGCAGCAGATTGCCGAGGCGTCGGGGTTCTCGGACGTCAAATATTTCCGGACGGCCTTTCGCGCATATTACGGCATGACCTGTGGGGAATACAGCAGGGAGCTTGCGCGCAAAAACGAAAGGGCCGATCATCACACATCAGAATGAGAGCGCGACTTGCTTGATGCCCGCGATACAGCAAAAAAAGCCAAAAGCTTTTTTGGGGGAAGCGAGAGGGGAGGCCTTTTGTTCGCAAAAGGCCTCCCCCGTATGATGCAATGTCATTAAGTTAAGCTCCGCCTCGCCGTGTCATCCTTGAGCAAGCGCCCCGCGAGATTCTTCGCTTCGCTCAAGAATGACATGTTTCGGCAAAGCCGAAACACGCGGGGCGCGCCGCGAAGGATCTCGGCGAATATCTTTCTCCAGAAAATCTTAACTTAATGACATTGTCGTATGATGGTTACCATTCGTATTCCACAACATCTCTCACGGCTGCCGGAATGACGGTTTCCTTGCCGCCCGGGAAAATGTGGCTCTCGGGCAGGATGTAGCGGCTGATCGCGCCGCCCTCGGTGATGATCAGGTCGCGCAGACCCCAAAAGTCGCGCACCAGCTCGCCGCAGGTGTAAGAAAAATTGCCTGTCTGCGCGATGACCAGATTCTGATAGTCCTCGCCCAGCGGAATCAGCGTATTTCTGTGTGTGTGACCCATAAAAAGTCCCTTGATGCGGCTGTCAGAGACCAGCAGCGCACGGAAATCGTCGCTTTCCTGGGCAAGATCGAAGTAGTGCGACACCAGCCAGAAGCGGTTGTCGGGATACTTTGCCATGACTGCGCGGATAAAATCCATGTCCATGGGGGAATATTTGTCCGAGCTGTCGTAGACGGGACCCAAGTCCTCGCGGAAGTTATCCAGGCACAAAAACGTGTCCATCCCCAGCGTGATCTCGCCCTGGCGCTCGTTGCCGACCAGCGCCAGCCAGTCTTCGTGGGAAAATTCCTCATGATTGCCGGCCAGAATCATGTGCGGCAGGTCGGGCAGCTGCGAGAAAAATTTCTGCATAAAGATAAGACCTGTGCTGTGGCCCTTGTCATAGGGCGTTTTTTTGTCGTGGTAGTCCAGCGAAATGTCGCCGGCGATGATGATAGCGTCAAAGGGCTGCTTGGCATGCTCAGCGAGCACCGCGTCCACCCAGGCCTGCTGGCGGTCGGCGTCGCGCACGCCGTACCAGTCCATCAGATCGGTGCAGTGCATGTCCGAGGTCAAAAGAATGCGCAAGGGCTTGTTCATAAAGGAAACCTCCGTGAATTCAGATGCTTTATTATAGCAAAAAATCGAAAAGAAGTCAATCCCCCAAGAAAAAATCCCTCTCTCCGCACCAACGGAAAGAGGGATAATTTTACTTCTCCGCGAGGATGATCATCTCGGAGATTTCGTAGCCGCCAACGCCAGTATCGTTACCGGTGAAGACCAGCCGATAATACTTATAGTAGCCTACATAGTCGGGATCAATGGTAAAGACCTGAGAGTGCGTTCTTGCCGTGTCGGGCATATCAACCTTCTCGCGTACGTCGATCTCCTCCATCAGGCTGAGCGAATCTCCTGCGTACAGCGTCCACGAGGTAGGCGTGCAGCG
>JAFTSR010000069.1 GCA_017467225.1 Clostridia bacterium
ACACTTTCAGTTAAAAATCAACTACAAATCAGTGCACTGCACAAACGGCTACCTCTCCGTTTGCGCTAAGCGCAACATCATTGATGCGAAGCATCACATCATTTGCAACTTGTTGCAACATCATTTGAGGCAACGCCTCAACCTCGTTCAGTTGTGCCGCAAACGGCAATGATGTTGACCTGACGGTCAAATGATGTTGCGTGTGCCACGCAAACGATGTTGTGCCTATCGGCACAAATGAAAAAATCCAACTCTTACGAGTTGGATTTTTTGGCTGGGGCACAGGGATTCGAACCCCGGTAATGACGGAGTCAGAGTCCGTTGCCTTACCGCTTGGCGATGCCCCAATATCTTCAACGCCAGTTATTATACCACAAACGAAGCGATTTGTCAATAGCTTTTTGAAAAAATTTCACCTTTTTATTTGATTTTTTATAAAGCTTTTTGCGGATTCTCAAGGAGCTTTTTCCCGAAAAAGCTTCTTGAGCGGGGTTTTGGGCGGAGCCCCAACTGCCCTTCCTTGGCGAGTCGGATTCAGAACCGCGGATTTCGCATGTGGAAAGTGCGTAGCGTGAGAAGGAGCAGCGAAATCCTTGCCAAGGCTACGCCTTGGCGCGGTTCTGAATTGCCATAAATATACAAAAAGAACCACCTTAGCAGCGTTGCTGCCGTGGTGGTTCTTTGGTACACCGAGTCGGATTCGAACCGGCGACACCAAGCGTCGGAGGCTTGTGCTCTATCCAGCTGAGCTACCGGTGCATCGCCTTATATTCTACCACATTTTCGTCGGATTTGCAAGCCTTTTTTGATAAAAACCTCGCGAAATTCGAAAAAAGCGTTCGCCCGTTTCCGACACGGGACCTCCGCCATGCTTTGACGCAAAAATGCGTATTTCTCTCTTGCAAAGTCGAGCCGAATATGCTATAATGAAATTCAGAAAGCCGGCAGCATCTGCCGCAAGGAAAGGAGTTTGATCCACATGCATAACCCGAAAACCTATCTTCCTTTGCTCTCCACCTTGACGAATGACGCCGATGTCGCCGCCAAATTCGCCGCGCACCTGGCGGAGCTGCTGGAGGTGATTGTACCTGAGGCGATCAGCCCGGCGTACGCCGAAGCGGTTGCTCGTGGCGATGCCTCCTCTGCGATGGCGACCTGCGCGGCATATTATCGCGACAAGCCTGCCTGTACCGTCGCCGAGCTTTTGGCCGACGGCGACCATAACGCCACCGTGGCTGACAACGCCTGCCGCGGCATCATGCGAGAGGTCAACGTGGATTGGACGTTTGAGGGTGAGATCGACTATCTTTTTGACCCGACCGCCATCCACGGGCCGCGCAATCATGAATGGCTCTGGCAGTTCAACCGCCACAGCTACTGGCCGCACATGGCGCGCGCCTATCGCGCAACGGGTGAGGCGCGGTATGCCGAGGCGTTCCGGGCACAGTTGCTGCGCTGGATCGCGCAGACTGATATTCCGCAAAGCTGGAACGGTCCGGGCAGCGCTTGGCGCACCATCGAATGCGGACTGCGCCTGCTCGGCTCCTGGCCGGTGGCCTACGACGGCTTCCGTGACACGTTGGACGACGTGACGCTGCTGCTGATGATCGCCTCCATGCATCGCCAGGCAAAGCATCTGGTTGCTCATCCGACGGGCGGCAACTGGCTGATGATGGAATCCAACGGCGTTTACACCTTCTCCTCTCTGTTCCCTGAGCTGTCCGACGCAGCGCAGCATCGCGCCGTGGCGACACAGCGGCTGCTGCGAGAGACCGAAAAACAAATTCTTCCCGACGGCATGCACAACGAGCTGTCACCGGATTATCAAGGAGTGGTTTACAACTGCGCCTTCAATTTCTACAGTCTGGCTTGCGCGTTGGGATATCAGGATGAAATTCCGCCGGATTTTGTCGCGTTGATTCACAGGACGGCGCACGCTGCCGTGCTGCTCTCCACGCCGGCGCTGACCCAGCCGCGCACCAATGATACCTATACCATCCACACCCGCCTTTTCACCAAGCGCAGCGAACGATTGCCGGGCGATCATCCCGTATATCGGTTTGTCAACAGCTGCCGCGCCGAAGGTCAACCGCCCCAAGGACCGACGGCCTCCGCCTTTTTGCCCTACGCCGGCTTTGTCGTTATGCGCAGCGACTGGAGCGCGGACGCCACATATCTTTGCTTTGACGTCGGTCCCCTGGGCGCCGGGCACATGCATCAGGACAAGCTCAACATCAATCTTTATCAGGGCGACGAGGAGCTGATCTTTGACGATGGCGGCGGACAGTACGAGCAGTCGGCTGCGCGGCACTACGGCCTTTCGGCCTACGATCATAACACGGTTCTGGTCGATGGCATGGGACAGCATCGCGGCGCGCCGTTGGTTGTCAGTCAGCCGATCGACGCAGCGTGGGTCAGTAACGATACGTTTGATTACGCCCGGGCAAGCTATGATGACACCTTCAAGGCGCTGCACGGCACGGAGCTTGAAAAGCCGGCCGTACACACGCGCGAGGTTCGCTTCTGCAAGCCGGACTTCTATTGCGTGCGCGACACGCTGCGCACCTGTGACGGTGCTCCGCACGACTACGAGGTGCTGTTTCATCTTGACACGACGCACGTTCGCACACTCCCGGCGCATCCCAACGCCGTGATTTCCGACTACGGCAGAGCCTACGACGTGCTGCTCCTTCCGCTGGACGACCCGGACGCTGCGGTAACACTTTCGACCGTCAGCGCGCAGACTGAGCCTGTCCTGCGCGGATGGTACAACGGGCGCAACGAGCGCGCGCTTCACGCAGCCACGACGGTTGCGCGCAAAGTGTGCGGCGTTAAGGATTTTTGTTTTACCACGCTGCTCTTTCCCATCCGGGTGGGTGAGCCTTTGCCGACGGTCACGCGAGAGGAAAATCTCGTACGCATTGTCTTCCGCGGCTGCACGCATATCCTGCGCTTGGATGCGCTGAACGGAACAACGACAGGAGGCGCCGCCCATGATTGATCAATCCACACCGTCCATTTCTCTGATTCTCTACAAGGACGACAGCCAAAGCTATCCCTGCGCGACGCTGCCGAAGGGGTATTCCTTCGCTTTCTACCGTGACGGCGACGAGCGGCATTGGGCAGAGATCGAATGTGCCGTCGGGCAATTTTCCTCAATCGAGGACGGAGAGGCCTGCTTTGCCCGGGAGTTCCTCTCTGATGCGGTTATGAAACCACACGATCATACGCTGTTTGTGGTCGACCCACAGGGCAATTACGTGGCGACAGCCTCGCTTTGGTGCTGGAATTTCCTGGGGAAGCCCTGCTACCGTGCGCACTGGCTGGCGGTGGTCGATCGCTGCGCCGGCCTTGGGATTGCGCAGGCGCTGCTTGCGCGCGTGCTGGCGCTGTTTAACGAACGGTATGGCGGCGGACGGCTCTATCTTCTGACCTCGACGCGCTACTATCCTGCGATTTACATCTATCATAAGTTCGGGTTTGTAGAATACAACGACTCAAAATCGCCCGATCCAAACCTTTCGGACGAGGATTTCACCGCGCGCAACACCCAAGCCCTGACCTTGCTGGCACAAAAGCTGGAGGCTTTCAGAAGGGGAAAATAAGATGTGGCGCCCCTTTCAAAAAAATAAAAAATATATTTTTGATAAATTCTTTGGAGATCCGTAAGAACCTTTCTTTTAAGAAAGGTTCTTACGCAGGGTTTGGGGCGGAGCCCCAACTTCTTTTCCTCAAAAAAATTCCGTTACCTATTGCAAAATCTCCTATCATATGGTACAATGAAAAAAAGTGCTTTGAGCACGCGAAAAAGGAGAATGATTATGGCTACCATGACCTCCCGAGAACGCTTATTACGCACCTTCCGTCACCAGGAGGTAGACCGACTGCCGATGGTGGACTCCGCCTGGGCCGGCACCGTGCAGCGCTGGTACAACGAGGGCATGCCGCGCGACGTCGACTGGATCACTTATTTTGACATGGATCGCATCGCCGCCATTTGCCCGGACAACTCGCCCCGCTTTCCGCACAAAATCATTGAGGAGAGCGAGCGCTACGTAATTGCCACGACGCCCTGGGGACAGACGCAGCGGACGTTCCGCGCGCTGGACTCGACGCCCGAGACGCTGGAGTGCTACTACAACACCCGTGAGCGCTGGGAGGAGGCCAAGGCGCGCATGCTGGACGATCCCGGCGACCGTGTGCCGTGGGAGGGACTCAAGGGAGCCTATCCGCACTGGGAGGCCAACGGATATTTCAAGCAGCTGGTGATCTGGTTTGGCTTTGACGTGACGCACTCGCACATGGTTGGCACCGAGACGGTGCTCATGGCGATGTACGACGACCCGGAGTGGCTACAGGATATGTTTGACACCTATCTGACGGTTTCGCTCAATCAATGTCAGAAGATGCTGGATGCCGGCTACAAGTTCGACGGCATCATGTGGTACGACGACATGGGCTACAAGGGCACACCGTTCTTCTCGCCCAAGTGCTATCGCGAGCTGCTCAAGCCGTATCACAAGAGGGTGGTAGACTGGGCGCACGAGCGTGGCATGGTGACCGAGCTGCATTCCTGCGGTTACATTGAGCCGCTTTTGCCTGACGTGGTGGACACGGGTGTGGAGATGCTCAACCCGATGGAGGTCAAGGCGGGCATGAATCCCGGACGGCTCAAGTCGCAGTGGGGTGACAAGCTGGCGTTCCACGGCGGCATCAATGCGCAGATTTGGGACAATCTTGATTTGGTGAAGGAGGAGATGCAGCGCATTATTCCGATTATGAAGGAGGGCGGCGGATACGTATTCGGGTCGGATCATTCGATTCCTTCGTCGGTGTCGCTTCAGAATATGACCGAGATTGTGAAGCTGGCGAGGGAGCTGGGGAAGTTTTGACGGGGGAGAGGTTAGATTGTGTGAACAGGGCTTTCTAACTATAGTTGGTTTGTTGTTCATTTTTTGTCGCGCGACAAAAAACGAACCAAAAAAACGCGCATAAGGGACTGCCGTCCCTTATGTATCCCTGCTACTTCGCGTGCTACCGCCAAATGATTTCATCATTTGGCTAAATCGCACGCGGCTGTCACAGAGTGCAGACTTTGCTTTCGCCGCCTCAAAGAGGACGGCGAAAAAGGAGAAATTCCTATGGGAAGAAAGGTTGAACTCGGCAGGACGGCGAAAACGGAGGGGATTTCTACGGGATGAATGCGGTGTGTGCCGAATGAGTCTCTACGGAATGAATATAAAAATCCGAGGTGCGGAGCTTTTGGCTTTACACCTCGGTTATTTTCTGTTAAAACTAACTTTTGCTTTCTTTTGGGGTAGCGAAGCGGCGCGAGGGGAGTGAATGACACGCCGGTAGCGTGTCAGAGCCCGAGCGTGACCGAGCCCGAAGGCGAGACGGGGCCCAAAATGGACGCTGCTGTCTGCGCATACAGAACACAGAAGCAACAAATTTAACCCAAAAATTTTCCAAAAGTTTTTGGAAGTCCAGAAACCTTTTTCCCAAAAAGGTTTCTGGCGGGGTCAAGGGGCAGCGCCCCTTGCGCCTACTTGCGCCCTTGCGCCTCCCTCACGCTCCTGCGACCTCAATGAGCAGGCGCAGTGCGCGGCAGACAGCGTCCTCGCGGACGGTATCTCGCGTCGCGGTGGGGGGATCGACCATACGGACGACCTTGGTGTGCTCCATGTCGGAGATGCCTATATAGACGGTGCCGACGGGATCCTTGTCGTCGCCGCCATCGGGACCTGCATAGCCGGTCACGCTCAGGGCGTAGTCGGTGCCAAGATGCTCCCGCATACCGACAGCCATCTCGGCCGCGACCTGCGGACTGACCGCCCCGTGCAGCTTGAGCGACTTGCGGCGTACACCCAGCACGCGGTGCTTGATCTCGTCATTGTAGGTGACACAGCCACCGACATAGACAGCCGACGCACCCGGAATGGCAGTCAACGCGGCCGAGAGTAGACCACCCGTGCAGGATTCCGCACAGGAGACGGTTAAATCTCGCTCGGTCAAAAGCGCTACGGCACGAGCCGCCAGCTCACGCACATCGGCACGATCTGCGACGGTAGTTGTCACGTTTCCCATAGATTGATCCAATTATTTCTTGTCGTTGTCCACAATGTGAACATCCAGCTGAGGGAAGGGGATAGAAATATTGTTCTCAGCCAGTGCAGCTACGATGCTCTCGTTCAGGTCGAACTTAACGCCCCAGTAGTCGGCACTGTTGACCCATACACGAACGGTAAAGTTGAGAGAGGAGTCAGCCATCTCGGTCATGCGCAAGAAGGGCGCAGGATCCTTGAGAACCTTCTCGTGTGCGTTGGCAATTGCCATAACGGTCTCCTTGACGGCCTCGGTATCGGTGCCGTAAGCAACGCCAAAGGTAACGTCAACGCGACGGGTATCCTTCAGGGAATAGTTGGTGATGACACCGCCGATGATCTGACCGTTGGGAATGAATACGGTCTTGTTGTCGGGCGTGGTCAGCGTGGTGGAGAACAGACCCAGGTCTGCAACCGTGCCTGCTGTGCCGGCAGCCTCAATATAGTTGCCAACGTGGATGGGCTTGAATACCAGCAGCATAATGCCGGCAGCAAAGTTGGCCAGCGTGCCCTGAAGTGCCAGTGCGACAGCTGCACCTGCAGAAGCCAGAACGGCGATGACAGATGCCATGGGAATGCCGATGATAGAAACGATGACGATGATCATGATGACGTAAAGCGAGCCCTTGATCAGTGCATTGACATAGCCGCGTGCGTCGTCAGACAGCTTTTTGTCGGCCTTGCTGTTTTCAATGCGCTTGCACAGGAACTTGATCACGGCGTTACCGATGATCAGAACCAGGATACAAGTTACGATTTTCCATGCGATGCCGGGGGCGGAAAGCAACAGAGAGTCCCATACGGCTTGAAGTTTTTCGAGCATAATATACTTCCTTTCTCCAAATACAGAAAAAATTTTTGTTATCCACCACGGGATACGATAAAATTATAGCACAATTCGAAAAAAAAGTAAAGGGCTATTTGCCAATTAACGCAACAAATCTTGATTTTTTTATAAAAATAGTGTATAATGTAGAGCAGATATCATTTTCAGGAGGTTACGCATGAGTGTATGTACACAATGTCCGCGCCGCTGCGGCGTGGATCGAGCCAGGGGAGAGTTCGGCGCGTGCGCCAGCCCGGATCACATCCGCATCGCCCGTGCGGCCTTGCATCTGTGGGAGGAGCCTGCGGTGAGCGGCACGCGCGGCTCGGGAACCATCTTTTTCTCCGGCTGCAATTTGCGCTGCGTCTACTGTCAGAACAGGGAAGTCAGCCACGGCGGCAAGGGTCGCGACATCTCGCCCGAGCAGCTGGCCGACAAAATGCTGGAGCTGCAGAGCCAGGGCGCGCACAATATCAATCTGGTCACGCCGACGCATTACGCCTCGCAGATCATCCGCGTGCTGTCCGCCGTCAAAAAGAAGCTGTACATTCCCGTCATTTACAACACCAGCGGCTACGAGCGGCTGGAGACCATCGAAAAGCTTGACGGCCTGGTTGATATCTATATGCCCGATCTGAAGTATTATTCTGCCACGCTTTCCCGTGATTGTTCGGGAGCGGCAGATTATTTCACGGTGGCGCGCGCCGCCATTCTTAAAATGCAGCAGCAGCTCGGCAAGCCCGAGGTGGACGAGAACGGCATGCTGCGCCGCGGTGTTCTGGTGCGCCATCTGGTGCTGCCGGGCTGCCGCAAGGACTCCATCGAGCTGATGCGACAGCTGGGTCGCATGTTCGAGCCGGGAGATATTTTGCTCAGTCTGATGAGCCAGTACACGCCCGAATTTGCGCAGGGCTGCGTATTTGAAAATCTGCACCGCCGTGTGACCACGCTGGAATATGAAACGGTGCTCAACGAGGCCATGAAGCTCAATTTCGAGGGTTTTTATCAGAACCGCAGCTCGGCAAGTCCCTCGTTCACACCCCTGTTCGAGGGAGACTGACCCAAGACAACCGACAAGCCGACGTGAAGGGAGGTGCCACCATGCCCTATCAAGCCTTACTGGAGCGAGGAGAATATGCTGCCGCCGGACTGTACGAGCAGCCCGAGCGCAGTCTGTTTTTCCGCAAGGCGCTGGCTCTGCGCCGCTACTATGAGAAATGTCCGCTGCCTGTATGGCAGAAGGGACAGACGCTGTACCCTTGCGGCGTGCTGCCGCGCGACGCCGAGATCACGCCGTTTTACCTGACGGGATTACAATTTCACGCGCCGCGCCTTTCTGCCACAGAGCCCGAGGCGATGCAGACCATTCGCCGCGATTTCTGCCGCTTTACCTCCTCCGTTCCTGCCGAGCACACCGTGGCGGGGAACATGTACACCCATTCCATGCCGAACTACGAGCGCATTTTGGCCGAGGGCCTTGCCTCCTACCGCGCGCGTGTGGAGGGTATGCGCGACGTCGAGCTGCGCGACGGACTCTTGCAGCTTTTGGACGGTATTACGACGTATTGCCGTCGCTGTGTGGAGTATCTTGAAGAAGTCGGCGCCGACCCGGCGCTGATCGAGGCACTCTCGCGCGTTCCCATGCTGCCGGCGGAGAATATCTACGACGCGATCGTCGGCTGGAATTTCATTTTGTATCTGGATAACTGCGACAATCTCGGCGCGCTGGGTCGGGGACTGCTCCCCTATTTCCACGGTGAGAATATTGTTCCGCATCTGTCGCAGCTTTACGATAATCTGGACGTCAACAACGGCTACTCCATGTCGCTGGACAGCGCCTGCCCAGCCTTGACGGTGCAGTGCCTTGAGGCCGCGCGCGGCAAGCGCCGACCGATGATCGAGCTTCTGATCGACGAGGACACGCCCGACGAAATCTGGGAAAAAGCGCTGGAGATCGTCCGCAGCGGCGGCGGTCAGCCTGCCTTTTACAACGCCAAGGCGCTGCTGGGAGGGTTGAAGCGACGCTTCCCGACCATCCGCGACGAGGATCTCAACCGTTTTTGCGGCGGCGGCTGCACCGAGGCCATGATTGCCGGACTTTCTAACGTCGGCTCGCTGGATGCCGGCATCAATCTGCTGCTCCTGCTTCGGCAGAGCATCGACGAGGAGCTTTGCGACAGCGCCGACTTTGACACCTTCCGCGATCGATACCTTTGTCGGGTGGAGCGCACGGTGGAGCGCGTCATGGCGGCCATCAACGACTCCCGTGAGCGCCGCGCACGGGACAATCCGCTTCCCATGCGCACACTTCTGATCGACGATTGCATCGACCGAAGCGAGGAATACAACGCCGGCGGTGCGCGCTACCGCTGGAGCATTATCAATTTCGCAGGTATGATCAACGTGATTGACGCGCTGCTTGCCATCCGCACGCTGATCTTTGAGAAAAAAATATATACCGCACAGCAGATGATCGCCCTTTTGGATGCGAACGACCCGGCGTTTTTGCGCACGGTGCGCGCCTTGCGCCAAAGCTTCGGCAAGGACGATGCCGCTGTCAACGCTTTTTCCCACGCGCTCAGCAGCCGCATCTTTGCCATGACCGAAAAGGGGCAGCTGTACCGCGGCGAAGGATTTTTGTCCGCCTCCATTCAGTTTATGTCGCAGGTGTCTGCCGGACACGCCGTCGGTGCCACGCCGGACGGTCGCTGTGCCGGTGCGCCGCTGTGTGATTCTCTGGCGGCTATTTTCGGCAAGGACAACCAAGGTCCTACGGCGCTGCTGGGCAGCGTGACGGCGCTGGATCTCTCCCGTGCCTTGGGCATTCCCGTGCTCAACTTCAATCTCTCGCGCACCTTCGACGACGCCATTTTGCGCGCGTTGATTATGGGATACATGCAAAAAGGCGGTATGCAGCTGCAGATCACCTGTGCCTCGCCGGATGAGCTGCGCCACGCGCTGGAAGACCCCGCCTCGCACGGCAATCTGATCGTGCGCGTCGGCGGATATTCGGAGTATTTCACCCGTCTGTCGCCCGAGCTGCAGCGCATGGTGGTGGACAGAACGGTGCAAGAGCAGGGTCTTGGCATATAAAAAGAGAAAAAATTCCTCTTTTTGCGTCGTATTTTCGAAAAACACAGATTTTTTTCGTCAAACATCTTGATTTTTTCAAAAAATGCGGTATAATATCACTGTTTGCAAGTCGCGTCGTCGATTGCACTTCCGGCATCGGCGCGCAGCGAAAAATTTCCGACCAACCCTCTTTGAAGAAAGGTAAAAATATGGCAAAATTCAGAAAAATCGGCGTTCTGACCTCCGGTGGCGATGCGCCCGGCATGAACGCAGCCGTCCGCGCTGTGGCAAGAAAGGCCATGCAGAACGGCATTGACGTCGTGGGTATCCGCGGCGGCTACGAGGGTCTTCTCAACGAAGATATGGTTGACCTCAACACCCACGCCGTTTCGCAGATCATTACCAAGGGCGGCACGGTGCTGTATTCCAGCCGTTGCCCTCGCTTTGTTGAGCGCAAGTGGCAGGAGAAAGGCGTGGAGATCTGCCACGACCACGAGATCGACGCCATTGTCGCCATCGGCGGCGACGGCACCTTCCGCGGTGCGACCGCGCTGTCCAATCTGGGCATTCCCTCCATCGGTATTCCCGGCACCATCGACAACGACATCACGGCGACCGAGTACACCATCGGCTTTGATACGGCGATGAACACGGTGCTGAGCATGGTTGACGCGCTGCGCGAGACCTGCGAGTCGCACAACCGCTGCAACGTCATTGAGGTTATGGGTCGCGACTGCGGCATGATCGCGCTGTACACCGGTATGGCGACGGGTGCTTTGGCGATCGCCATTCCCGAGATCCCGTTTGACGAGAAGTACGGTATTGAGAAGCTGGCATCTGCGCGTGCGCAGGGCAAGAGAGGCTTGATCGCCGTGACCAGCGAGGGCATGAAGCCCACGGCAGACGGTGAGAATTTCAGCGAACACTTTGTCAAGGAGATCGAAAAGACCACCGGCATTGAAACGCGCTTTGCGCGCTGCGGACACATCATCCGTGGCGGTGCGCCCACCATTCGTGACCGCGTGATGGCAACCGAGATGGGTTACCGTGCGGTGACGGAGCTTTTGGCAGGCAAGAGCAACGAGGTTATCTGCTACGTTGCCGGCAGAATCAAGCCGATCGATATCAACTACGCGCTGATCCTTGACCGCATGTACAAGAACAAGCTGGAGGAATTTGATCTGGACGGATTTACGGACGAGCAGATCAAGGCGATGCGCGAGACGTGCAGCGACAAGAGTGCGAACATTCGCCGTTTGTATCAGATGGCGATGGAGATCAGTTTCTGAGAGAATAAAATTGCGAGGGGGAACTTTTGTGAACAAAAGTTCCCCCTCGCGCTCCCCTTCAAAAAACTTTTGGGATGTGATTTTTTTGCAGGGCGCCGCCCTGCACCCGCAAGGGAAACTTTTTGGAAAAAAGTTTCCCTTGACCCTTCAAAAAACTTTTGGGAAAATTTATTGCTGATTTTTTTGCTTCAGCGGCTGCTTCGTGCCAATTGCAACGACCATGTGGGGCCCCGTCCCCACAAGTACGGCACAATAAATTGTTTCGCTTTGGAGCGGCGGGAGACAAGCCCTCGCCCTACGGGTTAGGTATTCTCTCCGTACCAAGGGATAGCAGCGAAGCAGGCTCCCTAAAAAGTTTAGACCCACACGGACAAAACAAGCACAAACTGAGGGGGTAC
>JAFTSR010000070.1 GCA_017467225.1 Clostridia bacterium
CAGACCTACGTGCTGGAGGATGACGACCTGATCGTCCAGGAGGCGATCCGACGGGAGCTGCGTCGCGGTGGACAGGTGTTTTATCTGCATAACGTGGTTGAGACCATCGACGAGCTGGCGGCAAAGCTGGGACGCGAGCTGCCCGAGGCGCGGATTACCGTGGCGCAAGGCAAAATGGACAAGGACACGCTGGAGCGCATCTGGGAAAATATGCTGACAGGTGATATCGATATTTTGGTCTGCACCACCATCATTGAAACGGGCGTGGATGTCCCCAATGCCAATACGCTGATCGTGGATAACGCGCACCGCCTGGGACTATCGCAGCTGCATCAGCTGCGCGGTCGTGTCGGACGCTCGTCCCGTCGCGCGTATGCGTATTTCACCTATCCCAAATTCCGCGCGCTGTCCGAGATCTCGCAAAAGAGACTGGAGGCCATCCGTGATTATGCCGAGTTCGGTGCAGGCTTCAAAATTGCGCTGCGCGATATGGAAATTCGCGGCGCGGGTAATTTGCTTGGTGCACAGCAGCACGGACACCTGGATGCGGTCGGCTACGATCTCTATATCAAACTGCTCAACCGCGCGGTGCTGGAGGAGAGGGGAACACCTGAGCAAATCTCACCCGAGTGTACCGTTACGGTGACCATGGACGCGTATATTCCCGATCATTACGTACAGTTTACCTCGCAGCGCATGGAGATGTACAAAAAAATCGCTCTGATTTGTGACGAGCAGGACAGAGACGATATTCTGGACGAGTTTCTGGATCGCTATGGAGATCTGCCGCATGCGACGGAAAATCTTTTGGGCATTGCGCTTGTGCGAGCGGATGCCATCCGCTGCGGTGTCAAGCAGCTGCGACAGGACGGCGGTGAGATGCAGATCTATCCCATCAAGATTGATTTTGATGTGTGGTCATCTGTTTCGGCAGCATTCCCCGGACGGGTGCGCATGGCGCTGACGGGTGAGACGCATCTGCGCATCAAAATGAAAAAGGGCGAGGATATTTTGGCGTTTCTTCACCAAATGTTCGTAAAATATACCGAATTCGCACAAGAGAATATCGCAGGCGAATCGTAAAATAAACGTGTAACAAATAAAAGGATGATATCAACTATGAAACATTCACATCGCATCAGTGCTTTCCGCGTCATATGTGCGCTTCTGGCGCTGCTTGTCTGCGCGCTGCCGCTTTGCAGCTGTGCGTCCTCCGGCAGTACGCTGATGAAGCTGGGCAAGACCGAGCTGACCCTGAACACCTACGAGCTGCTGCTCTCCCGTATGAAGGGAACGCTGGCATATAACGGCTACGAGGTCGATAACGCCGCCTTCTGGGATTACATCTGGAGCACCGACGGTGCAACCTATGAGGACTATTTCAACGCCGAGATTCTGGCAGCTGCCAAGGATATGCTGCTGCGTCTGTACCTCTTTGAGGAGGTGTATGATCTGACGCTGCCGCAGAGCTATTACGATGACGTGGACGTGTATATGCAGGACCTTTTGGAGAATGATTTCAACAGCTCCAAAAATGCATTCAACAAGGCCATGGCGGACTACGGCATCAACATGGAAATGCTGCGCGAAAACTACATCATGGAGGATAAGCTGGAATATCTGGTCGATTACCTCAGCGCACGCACGGCGGACAGCGCGAGAGAGGAATATTATCAGGAGCATTACGTTCGCTTCCGTCAGATTTTGTTCCCCTTGTACGAGTATGAGTATCAGCTGGATGAAAACGGCGATGTGGTTTATCATCAGGTGGGTAAAAATACGGTCGCCTATGACACCAAAAACGGAAAGACCATGAAGGCCACCGATGGCACGCTGCGCTGTGACGAGGATGGAAATCCCATCTACTTTTTAGAGGATGGCTCGATTGCGTACGATACCGTCAACGGCGAACCGGCGGGGGTTGACGCAGATAAGGACGGATACGTGGATTCCAAAGCGCTGTCTGATGCGGAGATTGACGACATCAAGGAAAACGCTACAAAGCTTCAGGGGCTGATCGAGGCCGGGGATTTCTCTACTTTTGAGGACTACGGCGCACAATACGCCGGCAACGACAGCGTCTGGAGCGCTTATCCCGACGGTATCTTCCTGAACAGTGAGCAGAGCTATTCCTTGGCGTATCTGCAGGAGTTGGCGGATCAGCTGCAGGTGGCAAAGGTTGGTGATGTCATTCTGTATCAATCGGAAAACGCCGTGCACCTGGTCATGAAATACGACCTGACCGAGAGCGCGTGGGGCGTGGAGGGCAACAAGGATTGGTTCGGTACCTTCGAGGATGAGGTGATCGAGTCGGTCATCCTGTCGATCTGTGGCGAGTATGCCGATCAGATCGTGATCGACCAGAGCGTGCTTGACAAGAGCCGCGGCATCAAGGAGATCGCCGCTAACTGGAATTACTGATTTTCAAGCGATGAAGTTTCCCGGGTATTCGGTTTCAAGACCGAAATTCGGGAAACTTTTTTCATAATAATGAGAACAACCTTTCAAATTTCCTTGACAGCGCGAAAAAAAAGTGGTATAATAAAGTGTTATAATGTAAAAGTATGCCGTTTTCCATAAAAGACGGACAACTGTGAAAGGATATACGACTATGAAATGGACATCCCTTAACGATCTTCGTGAAAAGTATCTTGCTTTCTTTGAAAGCAAGGATCACCTGCGTCTGCCTTCCTACCCGCTGGTTCCGCGCAACGACCCCTCGCTGCTTCTGATCAACTCGGGTATGGCTCCCATGAAGAAGTTCTTCACCGGTGAGGAGGAGCCTCCTCGTCGCCGCGTCTGCACCTGCCAGAAGTGCATCCGTACCCCTGACCTTGAAAGAGTCGGTCACACGGCACGTCACGGTACCTTCTTCGAGATGCTGGGTAACTTCTCCTTTGGCGATTATTTCAAAGAGGAGGCAATCGCCTGGTCGTGGGAATTTTTGACCGAGTGGCTGGAGATCCCCG
>JAFTSR010000071.1 GCA_017467225.1 Clostridia bacterium
ACTCCTACACCTGCGCCGCGCCCAGCGACACGCTCCCCTGGATGCAGTACGGCGGCGGCAAGGGCAAGGATGAATGGGAGGCAGAAAAGCTGCTCGCCCTTTGCCGCGAGCTGCAGCCGCACATTCTGATCGACAACCGCACCGGTATTGAGCAGGACATCTGGACACCGGAGCAGTTCCAGCCGACCGAATGGATCCGCTCCGGGCACG
Organism: Clostridia bacterium; assembly: GCA_017467225.1. Next base: position 211 of record JAFTSR010000071.1, read on the forward strand.
ACGGCGAGCTGGTCAACTGGGAGGCCTGCCAGACCTTCTCCGGCTCCTGGGGCTACTACCGCGACGAGGCCAGCTGGAAGTCGCCCAAAATGCTGCTCAATCTTTTGATCGATTCGGTCTCCTGCGGCGGTAATCTGATCATGAACGTCGGCCCGACGGGTCGCGGCAATTTTGATCCGCGCGCCGAGGCGGCGCTGGCGGAGTTTGGCAAGTGGATGCGCCTGCACAGCCGCGCCATCTACGGCTGCACCATGGCCGAGCCTGAATTCACCGCGCCTGCCGGCTGCAAGCTGACGCAGAGCGAGGACGGCAGTCGGCTTTACATCCATCTGCAGAATTATCCCTTCCGCCTGCTCAAAATGGAGCACCTGGCAGGAAAGATCGCCTACGCGCAGTTCCTCAACGATGCCAGTGAGATCATGTACGAGGAGCGCAACGCCGATTTCAATTTCAACGACCACGTCCAGGTTGCACAGGGCGACGGCACGGTGACCTTCCACCTGCCTCCCGTCGCGCCCGACGTCCTGGTGCCGGTGATTGAAGTTTTTTTGAAGTGAATTGATGTGGAGTGAATATATGTGGGGAGGGGTTCTTCTTGAAAGAAGAACCCCTCCCCATACCCCACCCCGAAGAACTTGAATAAAAAGGTCTTGGCTGTCTACCGAGCACCACCAAGACCCTTTCCCAAAAGTTTTTTCGGGGGAGCGCGAGACAACACACATCTTCATAGCACAATCCTGTGGGGTGGGGGCCCCACATGGCATACCCCTTTGCTCCAATCAAACCGAACCGCATAAAATTTAACTTTCCCATTTTCCAAAAGTTTTTTCGGGGGAGCGCGAGGGGGTACTTTTTTACAAAAAAGTACCCCCTCGCCTTCTATTAAGCCACCATAAACAGCACCGAACCGACAACACTGAGCGCCAAACTGATCGCGCCGTAGCGGTCGATTTTCTCATCAAAGAACCAGTGCCCAAAGAGCGCGGTCAGGACGATGACCGAGCCGCTGATCACAGGAAACTGCACCGAGGACGGCATACCGGCCGCCAGACTTTCCTGCGAGAAAATGTTGGCCACACCGTTGCACAGTGAAAAGCAAAAGCCGAACGCCAAAAGCGTGACAAGCGCACGCGAGGTGGTCGGGCTGACGCGCGTCACCTCGTAAAAGATGCGACGGTGCGCGCCTCTCTCGCCTCTTGCGCGGCAGTAGACGGTATAGCCCACCAAAATCAGCAGCGTCATGCCAAACTGGCACAGCGCACCCAAAAGCGTAAAGCCGCCGGAGGAGATCTTGTTCTCATGCAGCGAATGCATGGTAGACAAAACGCTGGTCATACCGTTGAGCGTGAATAGAACCAGGCACAGTCCGTGGAACAGAATGGTCTTGCCGCGACTACGCGGTGCGCTTCCCTGCGCGGCGCTCTTGCCACCCAGCACGTTGGGGATGATCGCCAGGATCAGCACGCCAATGGCCACAAGCTTTAAGGGCGAGCAGTCCTCCTTGAGCCACAGCACACCGTAGCCAAAGGGCAGCACCATGCCGCCGATCAGCATATATGTAGTCACCACCGCCATGTTGCCAAGACGCATAGCGGGAATGTTACAAAGGCTCATGGTCACGGCGCACAAGGCAAAGAGCAGCGCCAGAAGGCCTGCCGCCGGCGTCAGCTCAACGCGAAAGCCGTTCATCGGCAAAAGGTACAGCGCCATGCAAAGAGATACCACGCAGCCGTTCCAGAGTCCGACGTGCGCGGCTGTCGACGCGCGGCGGGAAAATCCCTTGGTGAACAAAAACTGCACCGAAAACAGCGTGCACGCCAGCGCCAAAAACAAATATTTCATAAAATGCCTCTCAAATTCAGTTTCCGCAAGTGCGGTCGGCTATATTATACACGATTTTGACCGGAATTGCAATGAATTTTTTCCCTGTCGCACCGGAATTTTTCCATTTTTTTCGGCGGCGCTGAATTATTCATCCGATCGCGGGAGAATATTCATACCGAGTTCATATTTCCATGTTACACTATGGGCATCCTTGAAACGGAGGTAACAGCTTATGAAAACAAATTACCGCAGCCACGCGCGCACCTTGCGCCTTTTGTGTCTCTTTTTGTGCGCGGTGCTTTTGACATCGGTCGTATTGACAGCATGCGCAGATAACGAGCTGCCGCCGGTAGACGACACGCCCGGTACGCAGGATACCCCCGATCCGGAGCCCGATCCCGAGCCGGAGCCCGAGCCTGAACCGGAACCTGAGCCTGAGCCCGAGCCTGAACCGGAGCTGCCGGACGATCCGCGCTACACAGAGATGATGGACAAGACGGCC
>JAFTSR010000072.1 GCA_017467225.1 Clostridia bacterium
GCGATGACCTCCTTGGGCGCGTATCCCGCAGGCAGATCGTTGCGCGGTCCGTGGTAAAGAAGGTCGCCCAAAAGAAGCAGGCGGCAAGCGTCGCTCTCGTCAAAACGGTCAAGAAGTGCGCGGGTGCAGACGGCGTCGCCGTGCAGGTCGGATGCGATCATGTATTTCATAAGTATGCTCCTTTTCGTGATTAAACTAAAAGCGGCACCGCGCATGGCGGTGCCGCCGGAATATCAAGCGTCAGTGCTTGTGTTGCCGCACGACCATGTAGGTGATAAATGCAGCCGCCACCAAAACGGCCGCCACGATGGCCACCGTCAGAAAATTGTCCAGGATCCAGAGTCTGTGCCCTGCGGCGAGCCTGACGCACGCCGTTTGTGCTGCGAGTATATTCACTTTGCTCGCCTCCTTTTGTGGTTTCGAGAATTTCTCCCCTATATTCTACCACAAAAAAAGTGAAAAATCAAGTGAAAAATGAAGAAATTTTTAATATTTCGTGAATTTTGTTCAAAATTTATTGAAAATTCTTCAAAAAATGGTTTCAGATTTGATCTTGTGCCGCATCCAGGATGGCCAAAGCGCTCGGCAGATCGGTTACCATATCCGTGGCGATGCCCTCGATGCTGATCGTGCCTTGATAGTTTGCAGCGTCCAGCGCACGGAAAAAGTCGCGGTAGAGGGCGGTGTCCTCGGCCGGGCGCTCCGGACTCGGATAGTGGCGATCGGGCGCGCAGATGTGCGCGTGGAACAGCTTGTCAGAGAAGCGACGCAGCTCGTCAAACGCTTCGCCCCCTTCCAGCATGTGGTAGATGTCGGGGGTGATGCCAAGGGCGACCGAGTCGGGGCACAGACCAATGATCTCGGCTGCGTCGGCGACGGTGTGGATAAAGTTGGTCTCAAAGGCGCGCAGCGGCTCGATGGCAATGCGAATGCCGTAAGGACGGGCAATCTCGCAGAAGCCGGCAACTACGGCGGAAAACTTTTGCATGGCCTGCTCGCGCGTCATACCGTCGGGGATGCGACGGGCAGTGCCGCTGCCGAGAACCACCGTCTTGCAGCCGATCTCTGCTGCGCGCTCCATACCGCGGCGGACAAGCTCCAGCACAGGTGCAAGCGCAGAAGCATCGCCGTACAGCGCAGCGGTGCCGGGCAGCATGCTGTTCATGGCATCAACGTACAGGCCGCTGTCGCGCAAAATGCTCAGACCCGTGCGGAAGGTCTGCTCGTCGAGATTCGCTGTAGCTGCAAAGCCGGGTTCGATATGCTCTGCACCGGCTTTGGCGGCAAGGGGGGCGCGATCCAATGAGGTGCATACGCCGATGGAATATTTCATAATGAAGCTCCTCCTTCTTGGTGCGCCGACGTGCGGCGCGTGCTTACGTTCATTATAACACAATTTTGATTTGCTTGCAACAGGTTTTTTTGAAAAAAAGCCCGGCTTGTGACAAGATTTTTAGCCAGAGTCATTGACTTTTTTGAAAAAAGTAGTATAATAAAGTCAGAAGAATTACCGACCGCCCAAAGCGGCGGAGCAAGACATAGAAAGGTCAGGAAAAGTCAAATGGTCAATGAAGAAACCTTGAAAAAGATCGCGCAGGCGGTCATCAGCGAGTGCGCGGAGCTGGACGGCGTGCAGCCGGAGGAGATGCTGCGCTCGGTCGCGTCTTACTTGAATAATGAGCCCGCTCGTCCTTACTGTGGCATTGCCGAGGTGGTGCATCACAGAGGCGTCAAGGTCAGCGAGGATATCATCCGCAAGATTGCAATTGCCGTCATCAAGGAGGCTGAGCAGCTGGAGGGTGTCAATCCCGAGGAGATGGTACAGAAGGTCGTGGCAGCCCTGCAGGGCGACAGCGTGACCGTGGTGACCACCCGTGCCAACGAGGCTGCCATTATGAAGACGCGCGGTGTGCAGGTCGATCCCGAGATCGCTACCAAGATCACGGCGGCTGTCATCAAGGAGGCTGCAGAGCTGGACGGTGTCGTTCCCGCGGAGATGATTCAGAAGGTGCTTTCCGCATTGCGCCCGATGTAATTGCGTATCAGGAAAGCGATTTTTCGCAAACGTCTGAAAAAATGAACGAAAAATTAAATAGCCTTCC
>JAFTSR010000073.1 GCA_017467225.1 Clostridia bacterium
CGCGGCGGATCACCTCGTTCGGCAGCCCCGCCAGCTTTGCTACCTCAATGCCGTAGCTGTCGTCGGTAGAGCCGCGCACGATCTTGCGAAGGAAGGTGATGCTATCCCCTCTCTTTTTCGCGGCAATGTTATAGTTCACCACACCGGGCAGCTCTGCCTCAAGGGTGGTCAGCTCGTGATAGTGGGTAGCAAACAGCGTCTTGGCACCGATCTTTTTGCTGTTGGTATATTCTACGATGGCACGCGCAATGCTCATGCCGTCATAGGTCGACGTTCCTCTGCCGACCTCGTCGTAAATAATCAGACTCTGCTTGGTCGCGTTCTGCACTATGTACGCAACCTCGTTCATCTCCAGCATAAAAGTAGACTGTCCGCTGGCCAGATCATCCGATGCACCCACACGGGTGAACACCTGATCGACCACGCCGATTCTTGCCTCCATCGCCGGAACGAACGAGCCGATCTGCGCCATGACGACGATCAGCGCCACCTGACGCATGTAAGTCGATTTACCGGCCATATTTGGGCCGGTGATCAGCATCAGACGCTGCTCGGCGGTGTTCAGTTCAACGTCGTTGGGAACAAAATACGAATCCTTGACAAACTGCTCCACCACGGGATGTCTGCCCTCGCGGATGGAGATAGTATCGCTCATGTCGACGGTAGGTCGCACGTAACGGTTGACAGAGGCCACCGTCGCCAAGGACAAAAGCACGTCAAGCTCCGCCAAAAGCGCCGCTGTCATCTGCAGTCTTTCACTGGAAGCGGCGATGGTCGCGCGGATTTGCTGGAATAGATCGTACTCCAGCGAATGCAGCTTGTCCTCCGCGCCCAAAATGGTGGACTCAACATCCTTGAGCTCCTGTGTAATGTAGCGCTCACAGTTGGTCAGCGTCTGCTTACGGATATAATGCTCAGGTGCTTGCGAGGTCAGCGACTTGGTGATCTCGATATAGTAGCCGAACACCTTGTTGTAGCTGATGCGCAGCGTTCGGATGCCGGTTTTCTCGCGCTCCTCGGCCTCGATCTTCTCGACCCAGCCCTTGCCGTTCTTCTGAATGTCGCGCAGGCGGTCGACCTCCTCATGATAAGTGGGCGCAATGATCTCACCCTCACGCAGCGAGAACGGTGGGTTTTCCACGATCGCGCGGTTGACCAGATCGTAAATATCATCCAACGTGTCCAAATTTTCATAAATACGGCGCAAAGCCTTGCTGCGGCAGTCCTTGAGCTTGTCCTTCAGCTCGGGCAGACGAGCCGCCGTGTTGGCAACGGCACGCAGATCCTTACCGTTAGCCGTGCCGTAAACGATGCGCGTGTTCAGTCTTTCCAGGTCAAGCACGCCCGAGAGCAGCTCAGCAATTTCCTCACGCAGAAGGTAATGCTCATACAGCTCCTCGACCGCACCCAGGCGGGTATCGATCGCCAAGGGGTCCATCAAAGGATGCTCCACCCACTGGCGCAAAAGACGCGCACCGGGCGAGGTCTTGGTCTTATCCAGCACCCAAAGCAACGAGCCGCGCTTTTCCTTGCCGCGCATGGTCTCGGTCAGCTCCAAATTGCGGCGGGTATTCAGATCCATGCCAAGGTACTGTCCTTCGTTATAAATGCGCAGCTCCTTGATGACCGCCAGATCGGTCTTTTGCATCTCACCAAGATAGGAAAGCAGCGCGCCGACCGCACCGACAAGTGCCTTTTGCTCCAAAACACCGGCGCGCAGCGAGTCGCCAAACTGCGCCTCTACACGCGCACGAGCATCGGGATACAGGTAGCGGTCGCCCTGCGCGTCACCAAGCACGGCGTTCAGCCGACCCGTGACAAAGTTAGCCACCGCACTTTCGCGGTCGCGCGGCAAATTGAACAGCACCTCACGCGGCGCGTAGGTGCCAAGCTCGGAGAGTAGCTTGCTTTGCTGATTGACGCCGCGCAAAACGGTGGCGCTGATCTCACCCGTCGAGGCGTCGCAGAAGCAAACGCCGTGGCCCGACTCGTCAAAGCAGACCGCACACAGGTAGTTGTTCTGCGCGTCGCTAGGGATGAGCGCGGGATCGGTCAAGGTGCCCGGCGTGATAACGCGAATGACCTCACGACGCACCAAGCCCTTGGCCTGCGCTGGGTCCTCGGTCTGCTCACAAATGGCGACCTTATAGCCCTTCTCAATCAGTCGGGCGATATACCCTTCGGCGCTGTGGTAAGGCACGCCGCACATGGGTGCACGCTCAGCCTCGCCGCAGTCGCGGCCGGTCAACGTCAGCTCCAGCACACGGGAGGCAAGGATGGCATCGTCAAAAAACATCTCGTAAAAATCACCGAGACGGTAGAACAGCAGATAATCCCCGTATTGCTTTTTTATCTCAAAATATTGCTCCATCATCGGAGTCATCGTCTTATTCCTGTGTCCTGCCGCAAAAGCAGAACTCCTTTCCGCGCGTTACGCTTCTGACTGTCAATGGCAGCCGCCGCAGGTCGAGCAGTTGTGGGTCCAATTGGAGGGCAGCTCGCCTGTGATGTTGTACGTGATGGTGCTGTTGACCGCCTCCATCAGCGCATTGACTGTACTCTGCGCACGGTTGAGGTTCAGATAGGCCTCGTGGTGCGTGATATCGTTGTAGATTTCGTTCACTCTTTCCTGGAGCACGTCGATCAGATGGGTGTCGATCTCCTCGGCA
>JAFTSR010000074.1 GCA_017467225.1 Clostridia bacterium
AGCGCGTAAAATCGGTATAATCAACGCCGCCAAAGCGGTTGAGCAGCTGTGGATTGGAGATGGTGGAGGTGTTGTGGTCGAGCGTGATCTGCGCCTCCGCTTCGGGTGAGATGATCGAATAGATCGCCGCACCGACGGGAGCTGCGCCGAAGCGGTTGCCCTCAATGCGCAGCGATCCTCCCTCGGACGGGGTAGAGATGCGCCAAAGGAAAATATGATGTCCCATCGGCAGCGGATGAATCTCGCTGTTGCGGGGCAAATCCTCTCCTCGCATCGCAAAGCCGCAGCCTGCGTTCCTGCAATCGTTATTGGCGAAAACCGAGTCGATCGGCAGCTTGTCGCGATATTCAAAGGCAGCCATGCCGTAGGTGTCAAACGTGTTGTCACGGCAGATAAATTGCACGGTGGGAACCGTCTGCTCGCCCGGACCCTGATGCGTCACGCAGGAGTCGTAAACGTTGCGGAATACGCAATCCTCGACGGTGATATACGAGCCGTGACCGTAAAACTCGACGGCGTTGCCGAAGCGGATGCGCAAGGGCAGGCTCCAGACGCAGCCGCCAAGATTTTCAAAGCGGCAGCGGCGAACGGTGACATGGTCAGCAGCGCCTGCCAGCCCGTGCAGACCGTGGTTGCGAAAGCAGAGATCCTCGAATACGGTATAGTCGCGGGGAGATGCCAGCACGCGAGGCTGGCTGCAGCCTGCCTCCACGCTGCGGTAAAACTGCGCAGGATTGCCCTTGGAATACAGCAGCAGCGTGCGCTCGGTGGAAAGCAGGGAAGCATCAACGGGCGCATCGCCCCAAAAATGGCTGTCCCAAAAATCGCCCTGCTCACATAGCTCACTGCGCTCCCAGCGAAGCGTTGCCTCGCAGTAGTCGCCGTCAAAAATGAAATTGCCCACCTCGCCGGGAAGCGGCGCGGTGCATTTCCAGATGTTCGGTGCCACCTCGACCCATTGATCGGGAGAGGAGAGATCGACCGAGGCGCAAAAAACGGGCGGCTCCCCCTCGCCGTAGGCACCGTAGGTTACGGGAGCTCCCTCGGCTCCTGCGGTGGTATGAAGCGCTCCGCGGGTGACGCTGCCTCGCTTGAAGAGCAGCGAGTCGCCGGGCTGCAGTGCAATACGGTCGTGAGAGAGAAGCGGAGCGTCGGGGGACAGACCGCTGTTTGCATCGTTTCCGTTTTGGGGATAAATATAATATACTGCCATAAAAATAATCATGGCTTTCGTTTGCGAAAGCCTTCCTTTCTTGGGGAATTTTGGCTGGTTTTGCGAAGCAAAATCTTTGCACGGAGTGCGAAGAAAGCCGCAAAATCCGCGTGAAAAATCATATTTTTCACGCGAGCCTCCTCAGATCAGTCCTAAAGTGAGAAAAGCGTTGTAGATGCCGTCTTGGTCGATGGGCGTGGTGACCAGGTGTGCCATCGCCTTGATCGGCGCGGTGGCGTTGCCCATGGCGACGGCGGTACCGACAAAGGAAAGCATTTCGGTATCGTTGCGGCTGTCACCGATGGCGATGGTGTCCTCCACGCGGCAGCCGGTTGCCTCCAGAATGTGACGGATGCCACTGCCCTTGTCGACACCGGCTAAGTTCATCTCACCGAAATAGGTGTCCACCACCGCGTCGCCCATGCTGTAGTCGGTCACGTAAAAGCGGCCCTGCAGATCGGCGGAAATCTGGTCAACGTTGCGACGGGAGAGGAAAAAAGACATTTTTTCAATATCGCGCAGCTTGACCAAAGAGTCGAGAATGATCACGTCACGGAAGGTTTTGTCCACCAGCTCGTCGTCGTAGCCTGCTTTTTTCATGGCGGGCAGCACGACGTCAACGAACGCCTGCTCGGCATAGGTGTTGCTTGCGCTTGCTGCGGTGAAATAGACCCCCATGCGGTGGAAATAGTCGATGGCAAAGGTCAGATCATCCTCGCTCATAATGCTCTCATAGATGCATTTGCCGTCAAGAAAAACCTGGGCACCGCCGGCGGTGATCATGCCGTCAAAGGGGAAGGCCTCAAGCAGCCAGGGGTAAACGATGCCGCGTGCGCGACCCGACGCGATAAAGATGCGGTGACCGTTGGCTTGTGCCATGGATAGAGCCCGAAGCGCCGACGGCGGAATTTTGGCATCGTAGCCGACAAGCGTTCCGTCAATGTCCAAAAAGATCAGTTTTTTATTCATGCTTATCCTCTTTATTTGCCAACAGCTGTTCAATGAGCGCGGCGAAGGCTTGCGTGCTTTGCTCCAGCGGTCGGTTGTTGTCGAAAATCACGTCGTAAGGATAATCCTCGACGTCGTCGTCAGCATGATTGCCGTAGCCGCCGGCCGTGTCGGGCAGCTCACGGCGTACCAAAAGCGTCAGACAGTCGCCGTTTACAGCGCGGACAAAGGTTTCAATCTGCTCAGGCTCACGAATGTGGATGAACAGAATTTCGTCCTCGCCGGCCAAAAAGTCAGCGCGCTGCTCGATCAGATAGCGGTTGGGCAGGTCGTTGTATTCGGTAAAAACGCGCTTGAGCTCGGCCAGAAAACGGCGGGATTTGAGATCCTTTTCACCGTTCCAGCCGTGCATTGCGGCAATTTCCTTGATGGGCGTGATGGAGGAAATGTTGCGAACGCGGCGATTTGTGAGCGACATGCATAGCGTGTCCTTGCCGACGCCTCCTTTGCCGTTGATGACAATAGTTAACTTATTCATACGTGGTCTCCGTTGCGCTGTGGCGCCGATTTTTATTGTAAGGGGTATGTTTTCCCGACGCTTTGATACTTTGCGCCGGCCAAGGGATTGTAGGCAAGCTGCTCCCAGCTGCTTTCTCCCACGATGGCGCGGATGGCAGAAAGATTATCTTCGGTGTCGGTGATGCCCGGAATGAGAGGGGTGCGGAAGGTGTGCGGAATGCCGGATGCTTGCAGATGGCGGGCATTCTCCAAAATCAGGGCGTTGTCCACGCCGGTATATCTGACGTGCTGCGCCGGGTCAGCCAGCTTGATGTCCATGTAAACGAAATCGCACAGCGAGGTAACGCGCGAAAATACGTCTGTCGGCGCAAAGCCGCACGTTTCGATGGCGGTGTGTATCTTACCGCGGAGCAGCGTGAGCAGCGCGGCGCAAAAGTCGGCCTGCAACAGCGGCTCACCGCCCGAAAGCGTCACACCGCCGCCTGTGGCGGCAAAGAAATCGGCATGCTGCAAGAGCTTGTCGGCAAGAGTGGCCGCCTCCCATTCCTGTCCGGCCACGCTGACCAGGTCACGTGGGCAGACATGCAGACAGCGGCCAAGGCCTTGGCAATCCTCATGCTCGCACGGCCTTTGGCAAAGACCGCAAGACAGGCAGCCGTTTTGCTTGACAAACAGCTCGCGGCGGGGAGAAAGCCCCTCGGGATTGTGGCACCATGCGCAGCGCAAGGGACACCCCTTGAAAAACACAGTGGTGCGGATGCCTGCGCCGTCATGTAACGCAAACTCCTTGATATCAACAATCAATCCTGTCATATCAGACCGAGTACTACTGCCGTGCCATGACGTGATCCTGATAGTCCTTGTCCAGCTCGACAAAATACGCCGACCAGCCCCAGATGCGCACGACCAGCTGTCGGTAAGCGTCGGGGTTTTTCTGTGCCTGGCGCATGGCCTCAAGATCCACGGCGTTGAGCTGCAGCTGATGTCCGCCGCGCATGATGAAATATTGGATCAGCGTCGCCACCTTGCGGATGCTCTCGGGATTTTGGAAGATGCTTGCAGTGAATTCCAACGTCAGAGGGCCACCGTTGATGGTTCGACTCAGATCGTTGGCGGTGAAGGCTTCAATGTCGGTAACGGGGCCGGGAATGCGAGCGAACAGGCTGGGCGAGAAGTTGGTGCCCAAGGGCTCGCCGGCGCGTCGGCCGTCAGCCGTTGCACCAAGCTCGCGCGCGTGCCAGAGATAATACATGGCCGTGCCGGTGCCTGCGCGCCATACGCCGCCTTGGCAGTTGGTTTTGCCATGCAGCGCATCGGCAAAGGCAGAGAGCAGCATGCCGCAAAGGGTGTGCGGCTCGGTAGCATCGGTGCCCATCTTGGGAGCCTCATAGCGCAAATGATGCAGAAGCTCGGCATCGTTTGCAAAGTCAGAATCCAGCGCTGCGATCAAACGGTCGGGCGTGATACGCTTTTCATCGTACACGTAGCGCTTGACGGCCGCCAACGCGTCGGCGGCCGAGGCAATGCCACAGCCGTGAATGCCGAAGTTGTTGTATTTTTTGCCGTCGCGCATCAGATCCAGCAAGGGAGACGGCACGAAATAAATATCGTGAACACCGGCACAGATGCGATCGCATTCCGCTGAAATTTCCTCCTTGACGCATTGCAAAAGTGCGTCAAAGTCAGCGCCATGGATGCATTTGCGGATGGCGCGGTCGGTCAGGGCAGGGAAGTTGAGCGCGTCAATGTTGGCAATGTCGTTGCCACAGCCGGGGATGATAAACTCCCAGCAGGCAGCGACAACGTAGTTTGCGGCGTCCTCGTGAGAATATCCCAGCTTTTCAAGTCCGGGGATGACAACGTCATCATTGGAATATTGCGGAAAGCCAAGTCCCACAGCCGTCAGCTCGGTGCCAAGCTCATAGATGGAGAGCGGCGTCTTTTTGGAGACGCGCAAATTGATCTTGGGGTCGATCAGCTTGAGGTTGCGGCTGGCCTTGAGGCACAGCGCCGAAAGCAGATTGAAGCAGTCGTTGCCATCAGCATCACAGCCGCCCAGCACCATGCTCTGTCCGTTGTCGCCCTGCTGTACGCCGACGTACAGGTCGCTGTCCTTGTTGAAGGAGAGGAAAAAGTCCTCCAAAAGCGCCAGCGCGGTCTCCTCGGTATAGAGGCCTGCCGCCATATCCTTTTGAAAATAGGGATACATATACCGGTCAAAGCGACCGACGGTATTGTGATAATCGCCCTCCAGCCACAGCGCGTAGTGTAGGATGCGGAAAAATTGCAGTGCCTCACGGAAATTTTGAGCACCGTAGCGCGGTACGCGCGTGAAGATGTCCACAAGATCGGTGCGACCGATGCGTGCAGCCTCGTCGCGGTAGCGATCGCAAAGCGAGATCAGCGCGTCGATCATGCGCGCCTGGTGCTCCGTTGCGCCCGTGCGGACGGCGAGAAGACCTTGCGCGATCACCTTGGCGTAATTGGGCGAGAGGTTGGAAACGTAGCCGAGCTCGTGCACGTAGTGCTTCTCTTTGATCCCCGCCCATTCGTCCTGGGTGTAAATGTCGGGAAGATTGGCCACGGTGCGCACCAGCGCGATCTGCTCCTCGGGATGAATATGCGGTACCTCCAGAGAGGTGAGATATTCGAAGCGGCGCGTCATACGCTCAACGTCGGAAAGCCCCATGGCGCGATATTGCTCACTCAAAGCGTCATTGCAGCGGATGCGGTTGGCGTGATGTGCGCGGTCTATGATATAGTAACGGTACAGAGAAGAATTCATAGTACAGCTCCTTGATTACAAAGTGAAAATTTTAATTGCCTTGAGTGCCGCTCCTCCCTCCGCAGCGATAACCTCACCCAGCGCAAAAAAGGTGCCGTCGGGTGCGTACAGGCGCATGTGGGTGGCAAGCGGATGAACCACCTTCAACTTGGTCATGGCGACGGCACAGCCGTTGCGGATCAGCTTGTAATAAAAAGGGGTGAGCGTCAGAGATGGCGCATCGGCGAACAGCTCGACGGTTGGGATGAGCAACGAGAGGCGCTCGGGGAGCTCCATGGCCTCCAGCTCGGCAATCGTGTGGGTGCGATCCAAGGAAAAGCCGCACGCCTCGGTACGACACAGCGCTGCCATCACGCCGCCGCAGCCCAAAGAAGCGCCGATGTCGGCGCACAGCGTGCGGATATAGGTGCCGCCGGAGCAGCGAACGTCAAGTGTATATTCAGCCGGGTCATCGGTTGGTGAGCAGGTCAGTGCGGAGACGGTGACCTCTCTCGCTTCTCTCTCGACCGTGATGCCCTGGCGCGCCAGATCGACCAGCTTGTGCCCGTCGCGCTTGAGCGCGCTGTACATGGGCGGAACCTGTTTGATCGTGCCGATGAAACGGGGAATGACAGATTGCACGGCTTCGGTAGAAGGAATATCGTCCGTGCGGGTCAAAGCCTCGCCGGTGATGTCCTCGGTGTCGGTGGTCAGCCCCAGGCGCAGCGTCGCACGGTAGCATTTGCCCTCGCTGCCCAGATACTCGGACGCCTTGGCGGCGCGTCCCAGCAGTACGACCAGAACACCGGTCGCCATGGGGTCAAGCGTACCGGCATGTCCGACGGCACGGGTGCCAAAGAGACGGCGTACCTTGCCTACAATATCGTGTGAGGTCACGCCGGCGTGCTTGTTGACCAAAAGAACGCCGTCCGGAATGATGGTTTGGTTGTTCTGCATCAGAATTTTACCAATGCCGCGTGAATGGGCATACCCTGCTCGGAGAAGTTCTTCTCGTATTCGGTCATGACGTTGCCCTCGTTGTAGGGCGAGGTGTGCAGATCGTCAGTCTGCCAAACGATCTCAAGACCGGCTGCGGCGAACTCCTCCAGCGAAAAGGCGAAAAGACCGTCGTTGTCTGTCTTCAGTCGCAGGATGCCGCCTTGCTTGAGCAGCACGCGATATTGCTCCAAAAAGGTGCGGTAGGTCAGTCTTCTCTTGTGGTAGCCGGACTTGGGCCACGGGTCGGAGAAGTTGAGATAAATGCAATCAAAGCTGTTTTCGGGGAACATCTCGGTCAGCTGTCTTGCGTCGCCGATCAGAAAACGGAGATTGTCAGGGCGGCTGTCTGCGCTTGCCGCTGCTTTTTCCAGTGCCAGGCAGGCTACGTCGCTGATGCGCTCCATGGCGATCAGATTGATCTCCGGGTGCGCGGCACTCATGCCGCAGGCAAAGCCACCCTTGCCGCAGCCGATCTCCAGATGCAAGGGCTTGGTATTGTCTGCAAATACACCGCTGATATCGATCATCTGATCAGCCGGCGCGTGCAGACGATAGGCATCACAGGCGGCGATACGCTTGTCTGCGTGCTTCTTTTTTCTCATTCTCATAATATGTGCCTCATTCGGATAAATAAACGTTTCTCTCAAAGTGTACTGCAGTCTGCGCACCGGAGCCACCGTCATAGTGAGAGTTTTTCATGTAAATGCCGATAATATCGTTGTCGGGATCGACCCAGAAGTGGGTGCCGTAGGCGCCGCTCCATCCGTAAGCGTTGACGGGCAGCAGGGTGTACGATGTGTCGGTGATGACACGCATGCCAAGTCCCCACCGCTGGTTGCCGGGCATGATGGCCTCGGGCACAGCAGCCGTTCGCATCAGGCGAACGCTCTGCTCGCTGACCAGCTGCTCGCCGTCCTCGGTTCTGCCCCCTCGCAGCAGCATATCCGCAAATTTTTCATAGTCGGACAGCGTTGCCACCAATCCCGCACCGCCGCAGAAGTAGCCAAGCGGCAGCGGTCCGAAGACGTGCATGCGGTCAAGAGGATGGAACATGGCCTGTCCGTCCTTGTAATCGTGCAGGCAGACCATTCTTTCCCATTGGCTCTCGGTGGGTGTGAAGGTAGCATCTGCCATATGCAACGGTGCAAAGATTTCCTTTTGCAGATATTCGTCATAGGGCATGCCCGAGGTCAACTCGACCACGCGTGCCAAAAGGTCAAAGCCGACACGACCGGAATATGCCTGCGCGGTGTAGGGCTCAAAGGAGAGGGGATAGTCCGCGTAGGTTTGTGTAACGCTATCAAGGTTGCCCTCGCGTTCGGCGGTGTAGAGTCCCTCCACATATGCCGTGAGCGGCTCACAGCCAATGCCGCTGGAATGGGTCAGAAGATGCAGAATTTTGATCTTGTTCTGCGCCTTGCCGATGATTTCCACCTGCCCGTCCTCACGCATACGAGCAATCTCCATCTCACCATAGGCGGGGATGAAGCGCTCCAGCAGGTCGTCCAAGGACAAAAGTCCCCGTTCGATCTGCTTCATAACGGCAAGCGCGGTGATCGGCTTGGTCATGGAGGCCAGGCGGAAAAGAGCATCCTGTCCCAGCGCAACGCCGGGCGCAGCGGAACCGAAGCAGCCACGGTAGATATCTTCTCCGTGCTGCTTGACCAGCAGCGTCACACCGCCAACGCGGCCCGATGCGATATCATCCGATAGCTCGCGCTCAATTGCTGCGGTGATTTTGGCTTGATCAAGTGCTATCATGCTGCACCTCGATTATACGTTGAAGCGGAACAGAACGATGTCGCCGTCCTGCATGACGTACTCCTTACCCTCGGAGCGGTACAGACCTGCCTCGCGCACGGCGTTCATGCTGCCAAGGCGCTGCAGATCGTCAAAGGCGGCGATCTCGGCACGGATAAAGCCGCGCTCAAAGTCGGAGTGGATCTTGCCGGCAGCGCCGGGAGCCTTGGTGCCCTTGACGATGGTCCAGGCACGAACCTCCTTGGGGCCTGCGGTCATGTAAGAGGTCAGACCGAGCAGAGAATAGCTTGCCTTGATCAGCTTGTCAAGACCGCTTTCCTCAATGCCCATGTCCTCCATGAACATTGCCTTTTCCTCAGCGTCCAGCTCTGCGATCTCGGCCTCAATGCCTGCACAGATCCACATGATCTCGCTCTGCTCACTCTTTGCGTACTCCTTGAGAGCCACATATGCGGGATTGCCGAGCGGCTCCTCGCCTGCCTCGTCCTCGCTGACGTTTGCCACGTAAATGACAGGCATACGGGTAAGCAGATGGGTGTCGGCCAAAAGCTCCTCCTCGTCGGGAGTGAGCGCCACGGTACGTGCGCAAAGTCCTTGTTCAAGGGCTGCCAGGATCTTCTTGAACACCTCCATCTGTGCGGCCAGCGACTTGTCCGCACGCATGGCCTTTGTGGTGCGCTCAATTCTGCGCTCCATCATTTCCATGTCGGAAAGGATCAGCTCCATGTTGATGGTCTCCAGGTCACGCATGGGATCAATGCTGCCCTCAACGTGAATGATGTCATCGTTTTCAAAGCAGCGGATGATGTGCAGGATCGCATCACATTCGCGAATATTGGAAAGGAACTGGTTGCCAAGTCCCTCACCCTTGGAAGCACCCTTGACAAGACCTGCGATGTCCACGAATTCGCAAACAGCGGGCGTCAGCTTTTCGGGCTTGTACATCTCTGCCAGCACGTCAAGACGCTTGTCCGGTACGGGAACGATGCCCACGTTAGGTTCGATGGTGCAGAAGGGATAGTTAGCGGATTCAGCACCCGCATTGGTCAGGGCGTTGAACAGCGTGGATTTTCCCACGTTGGGAAGTCCGACGATACCAAGTTTCATTTTTATATCTCCTTTAATTGTATTCGAATCTTTGTGTATGCCGTTTTTGACACAAGCAAAAGTGCATATGTCTACAATTTATCATTATATCATATTCAGCGTTTTTGTTCAAGACGTTTATTGATTTTTTTGCTTGAATTTGTATTTTTTTCAAAACCTATTGACATCCATGTGCAGCTGTGCTATAATAACTGTGCTATAGCAAGTATCACAGTTGGAGAATTCTCATGATCATTATTGACCACAACAGTAAAACGCCGATCTACGAGCAGATCAAGGTACAGATCTTATCCCTGATCACCTCGGGCGTTTTGTCCCCCGGCGATAAGCTCCCCTCTCTGCGTACTCTGGCAGCCGATCTCTCCCTCAATTTCAACACCATCAAAAAGGTGTTTGCACAGCTGGAAGAGGACGGTGTGATCGTTACGGTACAGGGTAAGGGCTGCTTTGTTGCGGATAGTGCAAGGGATAACCGTGCCGTACAGGACAAAGCCGAGATCGCTTTACGCCAAGCAATGGCGGTTGCCAAAGCCTCGGGCGTCTCAAAGCAGACCGCCGAACAGATTTTGGCAGAAACGTTCGGGCCATAAACGTGTCCGAATTTTGCATTTTTTATGAAAGGAACCCATTCTCATGATCGAGATCAACTGCGTCAGTAAGTCCTTCGGGGACAAGACTGTGCTGGATAACGTCACGGTAAGCGTCTGTGACGGCTCCATATACGGTCTTGTCGGCTACAACGGGGCGGGGAAGACCACCCTGCTTTGCCTCATTGCAGGCCTGTACGCCCCCGATAAGGGCAACGTCACGGCAGATATTGAGGGCGTTGGCGGTGTGAGCGGTAAGCTTAACGTGTATGCCTGTGAAATTGCCCGTCGCGACATTTTTCTGATCCCCGACGATCCTTATATTCTGCCTCAAGCCAACCTGAATACCATGGCCGCCTTTTATCGCGGCTTTTATCCGCGTTTTTCCATGGAGACCTTTAGCAAGCTTACCGAGATCTTCGGACTTGATCCCAAAAAGAAGCTCAACGGCTTTTCCAAGGGTATGAAGCGTCAGGCAGCGCTCATTCTGGGACTGTCATCGCGCGCCCGCTACCTGCTTTTGGACGAGAGCTTTGACGGCCTTGATCCCACCGTGCGCATGACCGTGTGCGATCTTCTTTTGGAATATATGGCCGAAACGGGGGCTACGATCGTCATGGCCTCTCACAATCTGCATGAGATCGAGCATATCTGTGACACGGTGGGCATGCTCAACGGTACCCAAATCGTCTACAGCTGCGAGATCGACACCATCAAGGAGCAGTACGTTCGCATCCGCGCGGGATTTGATCGCGAGGCAAGCGAGGACATGCTTGCCGACATTCCTCACGGGGATCTGTTGGTCAGCGGCAAGGTGATGTCCTTTGTCAGCGAGACCGATGCCGAAACGGTCAAGGCACACCTGGAAGGCCTTGGCGGACTCTGGCTGTTTGAGACCTACCCCATGTCCTTGGAGGACGTATTCAAGTATGAAATGAGGAAGGGAGGGAAGAGCTATGAAATCGAAGGCCTCTTTGGCGACAAAGCGTAAGTTCACTCCCGTGCTTCACGAGCTGCTCTGGACTGTCCGCCGTTATTGGTGGTTGGCATTATCGGGCATGCTGCTGTTTTCCCTGCTTACGATCGCGGGCAAGCTGCTGGAGGGAAACCAGCCCAATACCTTCACGCTCATCGTGCAGGATCTTGAAGTGCTCATGCCGATAGCGGCTGTGCTGTTCGGCATCTTTACTGCCTTTTGTATGTTCCGCTTTTTGTGGAGCCGTCGGGAGAGCGTTCTGTATCTCTCTGTCGGTACGTCAAGGGCAAAGCAATTTTTGCTGCGCTATGTATTTGGCTTTGTGTCGGTGGTAGTGGGCATTCTTGTTCCGTTTTTGATCACCTATTATACCGAGCTTGCCGAGGTGGGGGACGATTATTTCGGCCTGTGCGCCCACTATACCGTCGTTTACATGGTAAGCCTTTTGCTGATTGCCTTGCTTGCTTATACCGTAGCGGTGCTGATCGCTGCGCTGTGCGGCAGCTTTCTTTGTGCGCTGCTCTCAACCGCAGGCGTGCTGGCTGCGCCCTATGCCGTGCTGTGGGGCAGCCAGACCATGCTTCGCTTTTATCTGTTCGGCACGCCTCTTG
Source organism: Clostridia bacterium (assembly GCA_017467225.1). Next base: position 11,486 of record JAFTSR010000074.1, read on the forward strand.
GCAGAACGCTGCTTACCGATCACCTTGGTGCAGGTCTGTTTACCATGTATAGAGAGCAGCTGGCATACGTTGAATTTTCCAAGGCTTTGCTTGACCGTTATTGGGTAATCGCAAACAGCGGCGGCCTTACGGTTGCCGAAAGCTATAAGGCGGAATTGGCCACGCTCCCCGTAGCACGTACCACGCTTTTGGTGGTGCTGATGATCGCCTTGGCAGCACTTGCATGCTTTGCCTACTGCCGCCGTCCTGCCGAGCACGCAGGGAAGGCATACGTGCATCCTATCCTGTCGCACGCTGTTGCCGTAGCCGACGGCTTTTGCATCGCGGCCCTCGTGCTGACTGCCAAAGCCCCCACGGAAGGATTTTTTGGTGCAGCCATGCTCACGGTGCTGTTTATTCTCGTGTTTATCCTTGCCGCAGCGGTGCTGCGCCTGATCCTGACGCGGAATTTCAAGGGTGTAGTCAAGCAATACTATATCCCCTGCGGTGTGGGCGCGGTCACTTTGGTGCTGGCAATCCTGCTTGGCACAGGCTGGTTTGGCTATGCAACCTATCTCCCCGATCCCATGGACGTGCAGTCTGTCAAGGTGACGTACAACCAAAACTTCGCGCTGTTTTCTCACCTGGGGCAGAGCAGATTCTCCGGGGCGCATGCGCCTGATTTCAAGGGTGCAGGC
>JAFTSR010000075.1 GCA_017467225.1 Clostridia bacterium
AGGAAGTGCCCGGTAGACGCGGATATCCCGGTTACCTTTACACCGACCTTGCCACCATGTACGAAAGAGCAGGCAGAAAGATGGGATCTGACGGCTCGATTACCATGATCCCGATTTTGTCCATGCCCGAGGACGATAAAACTCACCCCATCCCCGACCTGACCGGCTACATTACCGAGGGGCAGATCATTCTGTCGCGTGAGATGTACCGCAAGGGCTATATGCCTCCTGTGGACGTGCTGCCCTCGCTGTCGCGTCTGAAGGATAAGGGCATTGGCGAGGGCAAGACGCGCGAGGATCACTCGGGCGTGCTCAACCAGCTGTTTTCCTCTTATGCAAGAGGCAAGGACGCTAAGGAGCTGATGGTGGTGCTTGGCGAGGCTGCACTGACCCCCATGGACAGACTGTACGCCAAGTTTGCGGACGCATTTGAAGAAAAGTTTATCAACCAAGGCTTCTACGAGGACAGAACCATTGAGCAGACGCTGGATATCGGCTGGCAGCTGCTTTCCATTCTTCCCAAATCCGAAATGAAGCGAATCAAACCCCAGTACGTCGAAAAGTACTGGCCGACCAAGTAAACGACGATTTTTTAGCCGGAGGCAATTATGGCACAAACCTACAACGTCAATCCGACGCGCATGGAGCTCAAGAAAATGAAAACCCGCTATGCGAACGCCCGAAGAGGCCACAAGCTTCTCAAGGACAAGCGCGACGGGCTGATGAAGCAGTTCCTTGAAACCGTGCGACAGAATAAGGAGCTTCGCGAGAAGGTGGAGGCGTCCCTTTCAGGGGTGTACGGCAGTCTTTCCATTGCAGGAGCCGTTTCGGGTCCTGACGTGCTGGAGGAATCGCTCATGCTGCCCGGAAAAGAGGGCAAGCTGGGCGTGCGCTACCGCAACGTCATGAGCGTCACCGTACCCGAGTTCTCGTTGGAGATCATGGGGAAGGACGGACAGGACGGCTATAATTACGGCCTTGCCTTTACCTCGGGGGAGCTGGATGCATCGCTGGCGCAGATGAACGCGCTCCTTGAGGATCTTGTGGCGCTGGCCCAGAGCGAAAAGACGGTGCAGCTGCTGGCGCAGGAGATCGAAAAGACGCGCCGCCGTGTCAATGCGCTCGAGTATATCATGATTCCCAAGTACCTTGCCACCATCAAGTCGATCAAGATGAAGCTGGACGAGAACGACCGCGGCAACACCACGCGTCTGATGAAGGTCAAGGATATGATGATCAAGGCCCAGCGAGAAGCGGGAAAGGTTGACGATGAGGAAGAGGACGAGGACGCCGCCGACGAGTAAACCGAATGAGAGCCGAAAAGCCCTTGCGAGTGCAAGGGCTTTTTCTTTTCTTCTTGTGTATATATCGTCAATTGTTCATTCAAAAATCAACAAAAGGTTAAAAAATAAATGGAAAATATATAAAATCTTACCAAAAAGGCTTGCGTTGAAGCGCGATGAACGGCGGATGACCAATCACGGCTGTGGGAAATTTCGAAAAGAACGGGAAATGCTTTGAAAAACAATCCGCTTTTTGATGCCGTTTGGTGCGTCAAACGCGTCTGTTCATGCGAATATCTTGACAACTGCTAAGGTATTGTGATAGAATATGATGAAGAATTATAATGCTGATACTATGTGGACTTGGGCAGAATCGGCAGGAGAGGAGAGCAACGATGAAAAACGCAACGGTTCGGAACAGAATCAAAAACGCTTGGGAATATAAACGCGCCGCGCTCTTGTGGACCGCTCTGGCCGTTCTGGCCTTTTGCCTGATCGGTCTTACGTTTCTGCGCTTTTCGGATGCGTACTTCACCTCTGCGGAATTCGCCGAGCTGATGGCGGGGCAGGACGGCATGATTCACGTGCTGCTGGACGATTACGTGCTGATGTCGTTATTGCTGCTTTTGTTTGCGTTCTGCTGCTTCGCTTTTTTGATGCAGCTGTGGAACGACGACGTAGCGGATCATTACATATTGCTGCTGCTCTGGTGCCTGACGTTTTATCTGGTGTACTGCCTGGATCTGTTCAATACCGGCAGCGGAACGGTCCGCTTCCTGATCCGCACGCTTGCACCGACCATGTATCAGCTCTCCACCATCCCGCTCTTGCTGTGCATTTTCACGAAGACAGAGCGTCATCGCACGCTGATGAGCGGTGCGTTGATTACGGAGTACGTATTTTGCATTCTGTATGCGCTGCTGGCGGTGACCGGTCTGTTTCCGTCGGTGCTCGGATACGTGCAGCTGATCGGTGACGTCATGTTTTGCCTCATTCTGATCGGCGTCATGATCCTGGGCTTCAAGGAGGCCAAGATGGGAAACGGCTTTTATCGGTTGTTCTGTCCCATGATGGCTCTGGAAATCGGAGCGGTGCTGGTGACCACGCTGATTGCCGTGATCGGCGAGGGCAGCGGTATGTACTTGCAGCACAGAGTTTTTGTTGAAATCGTGGAAAATCTCAATTTGCAGCCGCTGCGTGAGTATTATCTGCAACGTCTGGTGCTGATCAATCTGGTGCTGATCCTGTTCGTCAACCTGATCACCGAGCTGATGCACAATAAGGCCAGCCTGCGCGTGCTCAACTACGAAAAGGAATCCGCGCAAGGATATGCTGCCGCGGTCAGAGAGCGAATCGACGAGGTGCGACGCGTCAAGCACGACACCATGCATCACATCAACGCCTGCAATATGCTTTACAATCAGGGTGAATACGAGCGACTTGGCGAGTATCTGCAAAAGCTGCAGACCGACGGACAGGCCATCGCTCCGCTGCAATACAGCAACCACCTGATGATTGACTATATCGTCATGAGCTTTTCCAGAAAAGCGGAAAGGCTGCAGATCTCGCTGCAGACCGACATTGCGGTGCTGCCCGAGCTTTCCATTTCCGATTCGGATATTTGCTCGCTGCTCAACAACGTCCTGCAGAACGCGATCGACGCGTGCCTGCGACTCAAGGACGCGGAAAAGCGTTGGATCCGCTTGGAGATCAGGGCGGACGAAAACAAGGTATACTTCACCTGTATCAATTCGTGTGACGGGTATTTCATACAGCATAACGGTCGGTATCTGACCACCAAGCAGGACGGTGC
>JAFTSR010000006.1 GCA_017467225.1 Clostridia bacterium
AAAAATTTATCTGGATTATACAGACCAAGTGGAGCCGTTCGGTATAGACGAGGCGTGGCTGGATGTTACGGGAAGCACCCGTCTGTACGGAAACGGTGAAAGCATTGCTCATCGGATTCGCCGCCGTGTTCGTGAGGAGTTGGGAGTAACCGTCAGCGTGGGCGTATCCTTCAACAAAATTTTTGCCAAGCTGGGCAGTGATCTGAAAAAGCCGGATGCCGTGACGGTCATCACACCCGAGCACTTTCGGGAGCAGATATGGCACCTCCCGGCCTCCGATCTGCTGGGCGTCGGCCGTGCGACGGCAAAAAAGCTGCACGCACTGGGCGTGCACACCATCGGCGATCTGGCCCGCTATCCCACGGATTGCCTGCGCTATAAATTCGGCAAATGCGGCGAGGAAATATGGAAATACGCAAACGGGCTGGATATTTCCAAGGTGGTCACTCGCAGCATGGAGGACGTTGACAAAACCGCAGGACACGGCATTACGACACGGGAGGATCTGATCAGCGCCACCGAGGTATGGCCGGTCATGCTGGAGCTGTCGCAGAACGTCGGGCATCGGCTGCATCTGTATGAAAAAAAGGCAACGGGTGTTGCCCTCGATATTCGGGATAACACGCTGTTTTCGCAGCAGTGGCAGTGCAGACTTCCCTACCCCACCCAAAGCGCCGTACGGATCGCCGATGCCTGCTTTGAGCTGTTTCAAGGCAGCTACCGCTGGCGGCATCCCGTTCGCGCCGTGACGGTGCGCGCCATCAGCCTGGTCGCAGCGGATCAGCCGTATCAATACGACATCTTCAATGATGCCCCTACCATTGAGAAAGAAGAAACCATTGACAACGCCATCGAGGCGCTGCGCGCCCGCTTTGGCAATCGTATCATCCGCCAGGCTGTGCTCATGGACAACCCCAAAATGCCCGGTTCTGATGTGCTTCACCGCCAGGTGCTCATGAAGGGCGTATGAAAGAGGAAAAAATATGGAGATCAATACTGCAGTCATAAAAAATATTGGTCAGAACATCAAACGCTTTCGCACACAAAAGGGGCTGACGCAGACCGCCGTTGCCGACGCCATTCACGTAACCCCACAAGCCGTCAGCCGCTGGGAAACCGGGGCGTGCTATCCGGATTTGGAATCTCTGATCAATTTAGCAGTTTATTTACACGTGACAGTAGACGATTTGCTTCGTAAATAGCAGACAAAGCAGTTAAGTTTGTGCTCAATATAAACAACCGCTTCACTGGAATGTGCACTGCCCGTACTAACTTGATCATCGTTTCGCAGGTTCGAATCTGTCTTAACACGGTAATGTCGTGTTTGTGATTAACCTTCAAAATAAGCTCTTTTTTCTCAACGATACCTTGCGGATCAAGACCATTAATCAGCACGTCAAGGACGATAAAACCGGTATTGCCGATCAGAGCTACGGCAACACCATGTTTTTGCTTCATACAGAGCGAAAAATTGCGCGCCCTCTGTTTGCCCCATTTTCAAGCCCTGCGAGCTTTAAAAATTCAGGTATGCTATCGTAGTTCGGCAGGCTGAGAACGATGGTTTGCTGTCCCATATTCCATTTATTTGTCTGCCCCAAGACAAATTTTGAAATCTAATCGCCTGATCAACGTCGGTTGCTTTATGGGCACCACTACGTTTTCTCGATTTCCCCGAAGATATACAGATAGTAGTCTTCCAGGCTCGGCGGCACGGCGGTCGCTTTAGCATCAGGGCACTCCTCTGACAGCACGCGCAAAAGCACCTGTCCCGTCATCTCATCGCGGCTGATGTTGGTCACACGAAATTTTTGCTGCATTTCGCGACCCGCATTCTCTGCCACGGGCAGGCTCCACACCTTGCCCTCCATCTTGGCAATCAAAGTCGCAGGCGGCGCGTGATCGACGATGACGCCCTTTTTGAGCATAATCACTTCACGGGCGATAAACTCGACGTCAGATACCACATGGGTGGCGATAATAAC